>JBIISW010000195.1:0-4040 GCA_044340865.1 Bacteroidia bacterium
AAATAGAGATAAGTACATTAGCGTAAACCAATGTTTTAAAAAGCGAATGAGATATAATTTGATTAATTTTCAAAAATAAAATGGGCGTTCTGTGTTGTTATTTTTTTAACCTCTTCAATGGATACGCCTTTAATGTCTGCTATTTTTTGTGCGATTAGAGGAATGTATGAACTTTCATTTCTTTTGCCTCGATAGGGCATAGGAGCTAAATATGGAGAGTCTGTTTCTAACACAAGGTCATTTAAGTTAAGCTGTTTCACAACCTCATCCAATCCAGAATTTTTAAAGGTTATAACTCCACCGATACCTAATTTAAAATTTTGTAATCCTAAAATTTTATGAGCTTCTTCTACATTTCCACTAAAGCAATGAAATATGCCTTTTGGTAAGGTGTGATAAGATTTAAGAATCGAATAAATTTCATCAAATGCATTTCTACAATGAATAACAATGCTGTAGTTGTATGTTAAAGCCCAATCAATTTGTTTTTTAAATGCTATTTCTTGTTCTTTCAAAAATGTTTTATCCCAATATAAATCTAAGCCTATTTCACCAATTGCAACAAATTTTCGTTTAGTAAGCCAACCTTCTATGATTGCTAATTCTTCAAGGTAGTTTTCTTTTACCGAACAAGGATGCAGGCCCATCATGGCAAAACAGTTTTCAGGAAATTCTTTTTCTAATTGTAACATGCCATCAATACTTGTAGAATCGACGTTGGGTAAATAGAGTTTTGTTATTCCTTTGGTAATTGCATTTTTTATAATTTCATTTCTATCGGCATCAAATTCTTCCGAATATAAATGTGTGTGTGTGTCAATAAACATTATTTAGTATTTTTGCATGTAAATTTACTAATCATAGAATAACTATTTATGTTATTCTAAATAATTTCATAATAAAGTTGAAAGTTTTAATTGTTAGGTTTAGTTCTATTGGCGACATTGTTTTGACAACTCCTGTTGTGAGATGTTTAAAACAACAAGTAGATAATATTGAAATTCATTATCTGACAAAAAATAATTTTATTTCGGTTATAGAAAACAACCCATACATTGATAAAATTCACACAATTGGGAATGATTTGAAAAGTCTTATACCATTATTAAAACAGGAAAATTTTGATCTTGTAATTGATTTACATCATAATGTAAGAACCCTAAGATTGAAGTATTTTTTAGGTAAAAAAAGTGTTTCGTTCAATAAGCTTAATTGGAAAAAATTTTTAATCACAACATTTAAAATAAATAAATTACCAAAACAACACATTGTAGATCGGTATTTAGAAACCATTAATTTTTTAGGTGTTTTAAATGATAATAAGGGGCTTGATTATTTTATTTCAAGTAAAGATGAGGTAGATATAGCGTCTATGTTGCCAGTTCATTATTCAAATGGATATTATGCTTTGGTAATCGGAGGATCTTATTTTACAAAACAAATACCTATTAATAAATTAAAACAAATTTGTGAGAAAAGTTCTTTACCGTTCGTGTTACTTGGAGGTAAGGAAGACGTTGATGTTGCTAGCGAGTTGCATAAAGCATTTCCGACACAAACATTAAACATGTGTGGTAAGATGAGTTTAAATCAATCGGCTTCAATTATTAAACAGTCAAAAAAAGTAATTACATCCGATACAGGATTAATGCATATTGCAGCGGCTTATAAAAAAGATATTATATCAATTTGGGGTAATACTATTCCTGAATTTGGTATGGGACCGTACATGGCAGGAGATGATTCACAAATAGTTGAAGTCAATCATTTATCATGTAGACCGTGTTCAAAGTTAGGATATAGAAAATGTCCAAAAGGCCATTTTAAATGCATGAATGAAATTGATTTAAGCCCAATTAATCTTTAGTAAACAAAGCTTTTAGTTCTGTAGCCTCATCTGGTTTCATTCTGCCGCCTAAAATTAAAGATAGTTGACGTCTGCGTAAAGCACCATCGAATCTTTTTTTCTCTTCTTCAGTTTCTGGAATAAGTTCTGGAACGTGCAACGGAGAGCCGTTTTGATCAATGGCAACAAACGTAAAAATAGCTTCATTACATTTTGTTTTATTTCCTGTTATTCTATCTTCTACAAATACATCAATAAATACTTCCATACTACTTGTAAATGCACGCGATACTTTTGCTTCTAATGTTACCACTGAATTCTTTGAGATAGGATTATCAAAAGATACGTGATTGATTGAAGCGGTTACAACAACTCTTCCTGAATGTCTTCCTGCAGCAATTGCAGATGTGATATCCATCCATTGTAACAACTTACCACCAAATAAATTTCCAATATGATTTGTGTCATTTGGCAAAACAACTTCTGTGTTTATAGTTAATGACTCTTTTGCTGTTTTTGCTTTCATATAAAGTGTTGTTTAAATGTGATGGTAAAAATACTACCTTTGTTGCAAATAAAATCATTATGGATTATAAATATATATTATCGTTGCACCTTATTTTTGTAGTGTGTTGGTTTGCAGGCTTATTTTATATCGTAAGATTGTTTATTTATACAAAAGAGGCTTTTGAGAAACAAGAACCAGAAAAAAGTATTCTAACAAAACAGTTATTATTAATGCAAAGAAAACTGTGGTATATTATTACTTGGCCAGCAGGAATTCTTGCTGTTATTTTTGGTTCTTGGATGCTTATAGAAAATACCGTATTGTTGATGCAACCTTGGATGTGGTTAAAATTAATTTTTGTTGGTATTCTAATTTTGTATCATTTACAATGCCATGTTATTTTTAAACAACAGTCGGCCGACGTTTATAAGCTATCTTCTTTCAAACTAAGATTGTTTAATGAGTTGGCAACTGTCTTATTAGTAGCTATTATATTTTTAGTAATAGTGAAATCCTCTGCGGGATTAGTATGGGGAATGCTTGGATTATTTATGTTTGCAAGCCTTTTGATGGCAGGCGTGTATGTTTATAAAAAACAGCGAAAAGCAATTCACGATATTAAAGAAATCAAAACACCAGAAGATAAAAACTAAAGTAAATTATTTATAGCGTTTACACAGTTAACGCCATCCATAGCCGCACTTACAATGCCGCCTGCGTAACCAGCACCTTCAGCACATGGATATAAATTTTTTATTTGAACATGCTGGAGAGTTTCTCTATCTCTTGGTATACGAACTGGCGTTGATGTTCGTGATTCAACAGCAACAATAATGGCATCATTGCTTATATAGCCTTTCATTTTTTTATCAAATGCTCTGAAACCTTTTTGTAAGGTTGTACCAATCATTTTGCCTAATACATCATTCATTTGAACAGAATGTGTTCCTGGTTGGTAAGAGTTTTTAATAAGTTGAGAGCTTACTCTATTATTAACAAAATCTTGTAAATTTTGTGCTGGAGCTGTTTGGGTTTTTCCTCCCATTTGCCATGCACGTTGTTCAATTTCTTTTTGTAGCTGCAACCCAGCTAAGGCACCAAATTTTTTATAAGGTTCAAAATCTGAAAGTTCTAAGCCCACAACAATACCGCTATTAGCATAAGGATTGTTTCGTTTTGAAGGACTCCATCCGTTTGTTACAATTTCATTTTGCGCAGTCGCACAAGGTGCTATGATACCACCAGGACACATACAGAAAGAGTATACTCCATGATTATCAATTTGATTTACTAGGCTATAAGAAGCGGCTGGGAGGTATTCTCTTTTTGAATTTACATCTTGAGAATTTAGACAGCTGTATTGTATGCTATCAATAAATTCTTGTGGATGCTCTACCCTTACACCTAATGCAAATGGTTTAGCCTCGATGGCAATTTTTTTTCTTTCCAATAATTCATAAATATCTCTCGCTGAATGCCCTGTTGCTAAAATTAAATGAGAGCAATTGTATTCTATCGATGTAGTTTCTTTTTCAATGACAACAGATGAAATAATATCATTGGTGTAATTAATGTCAATGAGTTTAGATTGGAATTGAATTTCGCCACCATATTTTAATATGCTTTCGCGCATATTCGCAATTATTTGAGGCAGTTTATTAGTGCCAATGTGTGGATGGGCATCCA
>JBIISW010000196.1:0-4022 GCA_044340865.1 Bacteroidia bacterium
TTTTTTTGTTGATGTTATTGATAATCGCGACAAAATTTTGATTGTCGCTAACGCGCCACATCCTGATATTGCCGCTATATATGAAAGTATCAGTGCAACTCAAACCTATGAAGTAGACATTGTTTTAATTAACGAACTAACCACATCGATTAAACCCTATTCGTTAATAATACTTCATCAAGTAAATGCCATTCCTCCAAAAATTTTAGAAGAGTTAAAAACAACTAAGAAATCAATTTTCTATATTGGCTTAAACCCACCACCAACTTTACTCAATTTATCACTTCCTATAGCTAATAATAAGTTAAACGATGCTGAAGCAATTCTAAATAAAGATTTTTCATTGTTTGAATTAAGTAATGAACTAAAAAATAGTGTTAATGAATGGCCTGCTATAAAGTGCAACTTTGGAAGTTTTAAGTTGGCAAATGCTTCGTATGCTTTAATGAACCAACGTATTGGAGTAGTAAATACAGAAACACCGTTATTTGTTTTTAATGAAACTAATGGGGTAAAAACAGGAAGTTTTTTTGGTGATGGATTGTGGCGATGGAAATTAAGAGATTATTTAGACCATGAAAGTCACCAACTATTTAACGAATTGATACACAAAACCGTGCAATATCTTTCAACCAAAGCAGATAAAAGTTTTTTCAGGGTATATTCTAAAAAAATAATTTATGAAAACGAATCCATTGATTTTACAGCAGAGTTATATAACCAAAGTTATGAATTGATTTCTGAACCCGATGTTACGCTTGTATTGACAAATGAAAAAAACAATCGATTTAATTTCACATTTTCGAAAAAACAAAATAATTACCAATTAACTGCTGGCCAATTTCCTTCAGGTGAATACACTTATGAGGCAAATGCTAAAGTTGGTGATAAGGTTTACAAAAAAACAGGAAATATTATCATTAAAGAAATTATTTCCGAAAAAATAAATACACTGGCAAATCATGCCTTACTCTACCAATTGTCGAAAGAAAGTGGAGGGGAATTATTTTATAAAAATGAATTAGATCAATTACAACAATCTATCTTAAAGAATGACTCTATCAAATCAATATCTTACTTACAGAAACAAATTACTGATTTAATTAATTTAAAATGGTTATTTGCCTTAATTTTAGCGTTTCTTACAACCGAATGGTATATCAGAAAGCAACAAGGCGGTATTTAATTAACTTAATTTCAAAACAAGGCATTCAATACAACAAATGGCAGTTCAAACCTTTCAACTATTAATATTAGGAAGTAGTGCAGCAACACCAACGGTTAAAAGAAATCCTACAGCGCAATTATTAAACATTGCTGAACGCCTATTTTTAATTGATTGTGGAGAAGCCACACAAATTCAATTACGCAAATACAAAGCACGCTTTCAAAACATCAATCATATTTTTATTAGTCATTTGCATGGCGATCATTTTTTTGGATTACCTGGTTTTTTGGCTAGCATGCATTTATTAGGTCGTAAAAATGAATTAACTATTTTTGGACCACCACCGTTAAAAGAAATCATTCAGTTAATTCATAAACATTCTGACACATATTTATCTTATCCCATTACCTATGTTGACACCCAGCATAAATCAAAAGCATTATTGTGGGAAGATGAAAAAGTAGAAGTTTATAGTATTCCATTACAACATCGCATTAATACAACTGGATTCTTATTCAAAGAAAAGCCTTTGCCAAGAAACGTGGATAAATATAAGCTTGAAAAACTAAATGTATCTGTAGCTGAAATTCATAAACTCAAATTAGGTCTAGATGCCACCGATGAAAAGGGAAACATAATTAAAAATGAAACACTAACGTATTCGCCTACAAAACCAAGAAGTTATGCCTATTGCAGCGATACACGATTTTTTGAAGCCTTATCAAATGATATACAATCAATTGATTTACTTTACCACGAGTCTACTTTTTTAAACGAAATGAAACAAAGAGCAAGCGAAACGTTTCATAGCACTGCTGCTCAAGCTGCTCAAATGGCCAACTTATGTGGTGCCAAAAAATTAATACTAGGCCATTATTCAGCGCGCTATGATGAACTCTCCGAATTTTTATTGGAAGCTAAACCCATTTTTACTAATACAGAATTGGCTATTGAAGGAACTGTATTTCATGTAGAGCCAATTACTATTTAAGACTATTCTTTTTTATTTCATCTAATAATTGATCTTTAGCTTTGGATTTATGCTTAATATGAATAAAATTTCCATTACTACTATGCGCAATATCCTTTAAATTACTCATCGCCTCTCTATCATCACCAAATGCGATGGTACTTAATTTTACAAGCTTATCGCCCTGTTTAGAAACATATTGAGCTTGATCCTTTTCATCGAATCTAAATTTACCATCAGTGGCTAAAATAATTTGATTATTTCCACCATCAATATAATTTTTTAAAGCCACGTCTAAACTATACAGAACTGCTTTTTTACCTTTAGTTGTTCCTTTAGCTTTTAATAAATCAACAACCGCATGCAAGTCGTTTTTATCGGAACCACTCACGCCATTTCTTAATGTTCTGACAGAATCAGCGTAGGTAATGAAAGTAATTTTATCCGTTACCCTCAACACATCTATTAAATAATGTAAGGCAAATTGCATGACTTTTAATTTATTCGTGTCTTTCATTGAACTAGAAACATCAACCAAAAAAATAATATTATTGGGTTTATACAAATTTTGATCTAATCTATTGTCTCGATTTAAACTAGTATCTTTTGTAGTTGTTGTTTTTTGTGGTGTTAGTGTAACTGTTTTACTCGAATTAGGCGGCGTTGATTGATTATTAGTATAGTCAGGTATTTTATTTGAGCTATCTTTAGGTTTATTGATTTCGCTAACTACAATGGGTTCATTTTTTTTAACTCCTGAGTTGATTGGTTTCTTAAAATAAAAACAAGCCGTTTTATCATCGGTTTTTATAGATTGAATATGTCCTGTTAATGAAAACTTAAATGGTGCACCATCTGCACTGGTAATTAAATCAATGTTTTTAGAAAACTTTCCAGTTTGAGTTGGAATAAATTCAACAACAATAATAGTTGTATCATTTGGTTTGATCGTTTTCTTCGAAGTTTGAATCGTCAGTCCTTTTTCAGCATCGGCTCTTAAGAGATACAAATTTTTAGATTGGTAATTCGTGATTATAAAATCTGCTTTCACTTTGTAAATATGTTCTACTGAGCCAATATCTTTATTTTGTTCATCAATCCCAATTAAACTATTTTGAGAAAAAGCTGTTTGCGCAAACAAAAAAAGGATAATTAAATTATATACAACCTGTTTAATTTTCAATGTCATTTATTTTAATTTTTCATTATTTACATGTCTATCAAAATCACGCAAGGTTTTCTTTTCCATGTTTTTATCAAACGCATCTTGTAAGTTAATTCCTGTTTGATTAGCAATACAGGTTAAAACAAATAAAACATCTGCTAATTCATCGCCTAAATCTTTATTCTTGTCAGTTTCTTTCTCACTTTGTTCTCCATAACGACGGGACATAATCCGAGCCACTTCACCTACTTCTTCCATTAAAATAGCGGTATTCGTTAATTCATTAAAGTATTTAACACCATATTTTTTTATCCAATCGTCAACTATTTTTTGTATTTCTTGTAAAGGCATCGTTATATTTTTTGGTGATTATAAATTTACTTTTTAATGGTATCAGCTTCGTATTTCTCAATAATAGCTTTAACTAATTTGTGTCTGATAACATCTACGGTAGTTAACTCAACGAAATCAATATCCTTTGTATTTTTCAATAAACGAATGGCTTGATTCAATCCAGAAGGCTGATTGCGCGGTAAATCTTGCTGAGATGGATCTCCCGTAATAATAAATTTAGCATTAGCTCCCATTCGTGTTAAAAACATTTTCATTTGACTTTCTGTTGTGTTTTGCGCTTCGTCTAAAATCACAAAAGCATTATCTAAGGTTCTACCTCGCATGAAGGCTAAAGGTGCAATTTGAATGATATTAGCTTCAATGTA
>JBIISW010000214.1:0-3375 GCA_044340865.1 Bacteroidia bacterium
ACCATTGAACCATATTTTTGAAAAAGTAGCTTCCTATATCTATATGTATAGCGGCATGAGTATTTATTACGCTGAAAGTTTGGAGACCATTGGAGAAAATTTAAAAGAAGTATCTCCGGATTGTTTTTCAACAGTGCCTAGGTTACTAGAAAAAATGTTTGAAAAAATAATGATGAAGGGAGAGGAGTTGACAGGCGTAAAACGAAAATTATTTTTTTGGGCAGTTGCCTTGGGTGAAAAATATGATAACATCCTACCAGGTAGTTGGTGGTATCGCACGCAATTAAAACTTGCTAATAAATTAATATTTGTAAAATGGCGCGAAGCCGTTGGAAGTAATGTAAAGTTTATTGTAACAGGTGGTGCCGCATGTCAAGTAAAATTGTTGCGCATTTTTAATGCTGCACAAATCCCTGTATATGAAGGATATGGTCCAACTGAAAACAGCCCCATCATTAGTTTGAATTTGAGAATGCCCGGAGGAACTAAATTTGGAACCGTAGGAAAAGTAATTGAAGGCGTTGACTACAAGTTAGAAGCGGATGGAGAAATTTGTGTGGCCGGACCAAGTGTAATGCTCGGCTATTATAAGCGTCCCGATTTAACTGCTGAAACCATTATTGATGGTTGGTTGCATACAGGCGATATCGGAGTGGAAGAGGCAGGTGGTTATTTAAAAATCACCGATCGTAAAAAAGAATTATTTAAAACCAGTGGTGGCAAATATGTTGCACCGCAACCGGTTGAAAACAAGATGAAGGAAAGTCCATTCGTGGAGCAAATTATGTTGGTGGGCGATAATATGCGTTTTGTAAGCGCCTTAATTGTGCCTTCCTTTGCAAAATTAAAAGAGTGGGCTAAGCAGCACGGCATCCAGTTTACAAGCAATGAGGAAATTATTAAAAATTCAATGGTGTTGGCACTTTTCGAGGATGCAGTAAGCGAGTATAATCAATTGTTTAATCAAGTAGAACAGGTTAAAAAATTCACACTGATTCCAAGAGAATGGGGAATTACATATGATGAGATGACACCCAAAATGAGTATCAAGCGAAAAGTAATCTTATCGCATTTTGAAAAAGAGATTGAAGCAATGTATGCGTAACTGATTACGTATTCGCTAAAAACTTTTCCTTAATAATTGTTTGAACTTGTTTGTCCTGAATTTTACTTTCCAACCAGGAAATAATATCCAAATACATAAAGGCACGGCTTTCTAATTTATTACCTGTAAGGGGTTGCAGCGTTTCTAATAAATGAATAAATGATTTTTTAATTATTTCTTTATTACTCAACAAACTATTTTCTTCCCCACCTTTTTGAATGGACTTTCGTAAAAAATTAAAAAGCACTTCTTCCACTGTACTTAAGTTTTTCATTTTATACATAAAACGATAAACAGATTTCGATAAATAATTGACCACTTCGGTATTCCCTAATTCATAGTGCGCAATTAAGTGCAATAAACGCGCGTAACATTGAATATCATCACGTAGGTTCAGCTTCCAGTTAATAATTCGATTTAAATAGTCAATGGCTTTCGCCGGTTTACCAGCACCAAAATATAAACAAGCAATTTTATAGTAAAACACCAATATACGGTGGCTATCAAGGTACAATTCAATTTCCTTCAACTTGTCTTCCATGGCGGGTATCATGGCTAAACCCTCACTAAAACTACCTTCTAAAAAGTGTTGATTTATTTTTGCAATGTATAAATAAATAAAACTTTGAATCAGGTTGTTTTTATTATTTAAAACAATGGGGGTATCACTATAACTTTCTAAAACAGTAATCGTTTCTTTTAATTTTTGAAAGCTTTTTAAATCAAAATGCGAAGTAATTAAATTGTGTAATCCTTTAATATACTGTGCAGTTTCAATTTGTTTCATATTCTCATTCGCGTCAAATAAATCTACCCATTTTTGAGAATACCTATAGTGTAATAAAAAATCCTGCGTTATAAAGCCATACCAGCAGTAACATTGGTAACGGTATAAATTTTCGTAAAATCCATTCGATGATTTTACCAATTCCATGATAGGATCATGCATGAGTTTGTCAAGTTCAATTCTGTCTTCCTCATTACGCGCATGACCATGTTGTATATACCATCCATATAATTGCAAGGAAAGGTTGGACGATTTTGCAATTAATTCTAAGCGATGATTTACTTCATCAATTTCAACACTTAATTGTTGCGCGCGATCTTGCATGCTTCTGGTAATATGCAAGCCCTCAATCTTTTTTTCTAAAAACAAAACTTGTAATAAATAAGTAACCTGATTATTTTGTTTGGTTAATGTTTTTATTTTTTCAAGTAAACGCAAGCTTTGAATGTATAAACCTTTATTGTATAAAATTTTTGCATGGTCCAGTTGTTCATGAATTTGTAAATCAATGTTTTCATTTTGTTTTACAATTCTTAAACTGGATAAAATTTGATCGTACAAATGCGCTTTTAAATTGGACAGCTGTTGTTTTTGAATCGACTCATTTTTACGAAGCAATTCCTCCTCGTCGTACTCCTTCATTTTGTCCAATGCGTCAAATAGTTGGATAATCTTTAAATCAGCCGATGCCGAGTTCCGCTTCACATATAACTTGAAGTTGCGTTTTTCAGCCCTTTCCAGGGACTTAACCAAAATAAATAGAACCTCGGTACTAAGGTTGGGCATCGTAGCTAATTTATATTCAATTACTTGATAATCAGTATTTTATCTAAAATTGACCCTGATTACACATTGTAATTTAGTCATAAAAATGATGTGGATTACTTGTGAATAGTGGTTAAATTTGGTCAAGAAGCGGGCGAAAAGCCCGTTTTTTATCTGTAAGAGGTTCATAATCAATAAGATGCTTGCAATCTGAACCCTACAAAAACCGAGAAAAGAGACCAGAATTATACATATTTAAACGATTGAACGATGGGACAACAAGTTTTCATTTTTGATACCACTTTGCGTGATGGCGAGCAGGTTCCAGGCTGTAAATTAAACACCAAGGAAAAGTTAGCGCTTGCGGTAAGATTAGAGGAGTTGGGCGTTGATATTTTAGAAGCCGGATTTCCAGTTTCAAGTCCAGGTGATTATGAATCGGTAAATCAAATTGCTAAAACCTTAAAAAATACAGTTGTGTGTGGTTTGTCAAGAGCCGTACAAAATGATATTGAAGTGGCAGCTGCAGCATTAAAACCTGCGAAGCGTTTTAGAATTCATACAGGTATCGGAACATCTGATTTGCATATCAAATATAAATTCAATGCAACGCGCGAAGAAATAATTGAACGCGCCATAAGTGCAGTAAAATTAGCCCGCAACTTTACGGACGATGTTGAATTTTATGCAGAGGATGCAGGACGTACTGATAATGAAT
>JBIISW010000197.1:0-3968 GCA_044340865.1 Bacteroidia bacterium
CATTTTCGAAGTATGAATTTCTTTTATATAAAAATTCAAGATGTTTATCGTTTTCTTCGATGTATTCTGGATTGCCGTTTCTGAAATAATCATACTGATTTTGCGAATTACCCTGGTAATATAAAATCACTGATTTTTGTTTTCCATCTTCGTAAAATAGTTCTAGTTTACTTTTATTTAAATCTAATTCAATGAAGTTTCTTTCTATAGAACCATTCAAATAATAGTTTTTGAAAATTTTAATTTTACCATCTACATAAAACCCTTTATGTAAAATAGTTCCATTTACATAAAAATCTTCTTTCCATCCATTTAACTTGAAATGTTCTTTCGTATACCTTACTGAATCACCTCCAATAGATAAAATTAAGTGGTTATACATCGTTATTCCATAATCAGAATCTAAAACATCTTCTGAACGATATAGTTTTGAATCCTCATTTTTAGTTAACATAGATTGAGAAAATCCATTGTAAAATGCACTACAAACGAAGATGAATAAACTGATTCTAATTTTTTTCAGCATCTACTTATTTTATTAGAATCATTTGAAGTGATATAAAAAGCGATTGATTAATGAATACCTTCACTTGCTAAGTATCTTTCAGCATCTAATGCTCCCATACATCCGCTTCCAGCTGCTGTAACAGCTTGACGATAGGTTTTATCAGCACAATCTCCAACTGCAAAAACACCTTTTAATTTCGTTTTTGTTGAACCCGGAATAACGTCGATATAACCTAATTCGTCCATATCAATTTGTCCTGCAAAAATATCTGTGTTTGGTTTATGGCCAATAGCCACAAAAAAACCTGATACTTTTAATGTTCGTTCTTCGTTGGTTGTTGTGTTTTTTATAATCACACCCTCAACACCATCTTGTCCTAAAATATCAAGTGTTTCGCTATTATAAATAAGTTCAATGTTTGGTGTATTGATAACACGTGTTTGCATCGCTTTACTAGCGCGCATTTCGCCCTTACGAACAATCATATACACTTTGTTGCAAAGTTTAGATAAGTAAGTTGCCTCTTCTGCAGCAGTATCTCCAGCGCCAACAATAACAACGTCTTGACCTTTATAAAAGAAACCGTCACACACAGCACATGCTGATACACCACCTGCATTTAAACGTAAACGCGTTTCATTTTCTAATCCTAACCATTTCGCTGAAGCACCAGTTGAAATAATGACGCTATCAGCTGTTATTTCTGTTGTTTCGTCAATCCAAACGCGTTTTGGGTTAGAGGTTAAATCAGCTTTTGTTGCTAAGCCAAATCTAACTTGCGTGCCAAATCGTTCAGCCTGAGCTTTCAAATCTTCCATAAGTTCTGGACCAGTTACTCCTTTTGGATAACCTGGAAAATTATCAACTTCGGTTGTTTCGGTTAATTGTCCACCTGGAGTTAATCCAGTGTAAACGATTGGTTTTAAATCAGCACGAGCTGCATAAATAGCAGCTGTATAGCCTGCAGGGCCAGAGCCTATGATAAGGCATTTGATATGTTCAGTTTGAGATGACATGGTAAATAAAATTTTAGATGACAAATTTAAGTATTAATTGTAAATTTTAATTTACAAATTACACACAATTTATAATGATTTTTAAAGGTTTTGGAGCTTATTGTTTTTTTGAAAAACAAACCAAGCTATAATTACACCAAATGTATTGGCTATAAAATCATACCAATCACCACTTCTTCCGCTAAAGTAAAAGGTTTGCATCAGTTCTAATATTCCACCATAACTAATACAAGACACGAGGATTATAAGCTTAAATAAAAGGTTGTTTTTTTGTTTTTTTAACAGGACATAATTCCAAAGTACACATAAAATAAAAAAAATCGATGCGTGAACAAATTTGTCGAAGCTTAGTAGCTCCAACCAATTGGAGTGTGGAATGAATTTTCCTGGCGTACAACATAGCACAAAAATGAGTAAAGTCCAACCTAGTGCAAGCGTACTTGATTTATCTATAAGAATTTTTTTCATACCATAAAAAAACCTTCTACTTGATGAAGTAGAAGGTTTTGCAGCAACTCATTTTAAATTAAGCGCCAATTAATGTTTTATATGCATCAGCTGATAATAAATCTGCTAATTCAGCTTCATTATCAATTGTAATCTTAATCATCCAACCATTTCCATAAGGATCTGTATTCACTGATTCTGGGTTAGAATCGATATCACTATTTATTTCTAACACTTTACCAGTAATTGGCATAAATAAATCCGAAACAGTTTTAACGGCTTCTACCGAACCAAAAATCTCTTCTTTTGCAACAGTTTCGTCAAGTGTTGTTACATCCACGTAAACGATATCTCCTAGTTCTTTTTGAGCAAAATCAGTGATACCAATAGTTGCTACATTACCTTCAACACGAACCCATTCATGGTCTTTTGTGTACTTTAAATCTGATGGAAAATTCATAATTATTTAATTTTTTCACAAATATATAAGTTTAACTTAATTTTTAAGAATATGTCGCGAAAATATCTAGATAATAATATGCACAATTTGAAAAGAAACGTTTAAAACTCTATTTGTATTTATGGTGTAGACAAATTAGTTTTGCAGTTCTAAAATTAAATAAAGAAGCTATGCAACATATTACTGTGATAGGAAGTGGAACAATGGGAAATGGAATTGCCCATGTTTTTGCTCAATTTGGATACCATGTCAATTTAGTAGACATTAACGAACAAGCCTTGCAAAAAGCTTTAACTACCATTACTAAAAATTTGGATAGACAAGTAACGAAAGGCGCAATAACAGAAGCTGACAAAGTAGCTACATTAGCTCACATTAAAACCTTTACTTCCCTAGAGGAAGGTGTAAAAACTGCTGATTTAGTTGTTGAAGCAGCAAGCGAAAACGTGAATGTGAAATTGTCTATTTTTAAACAGTTAGATGAACTTTGTCCACCACATACCATATTAGCAAGTAATACGTCTTCTATCTCTATTACTCAAATTGCAGCTGTTACAAAACGCGCTGATAAAGTCATTGGAATGCACTTTATGAATCCAGTACCTGTTATGAAATTAATTGAAGTGATTCGTGGCTATTCAACAAGTAATGAAGTTTGCGACTTAGTAATGGCGACTTCAAGAAAATTAAACAAGGTGCCTGTTGAAGTAAACGATTATCCTGGTTTTGTTGCCAACAAAATTTTAATGCCAATGATAAATGAAGCAATTATTACATTGTATGAAGGTGTTGCTGGGGTTGAAGAAATTGATACAGTTATGAAATTAGGAATGGCTCATCCTATGGGACCATTGCAATTAGCTGATTTTATAGGCTTAGATGTGTGCTTAAATATTTTAAGAGTATTGCAAGATGGATTTGGTAATCCAAAATATGCTCCGTGCCCATTATTAGTTAATATGGTAATGGCTGGTCATTTAGGCGCTAAATCAGGAAAAGGATTCTATGATTATTCTTCAGGAAGCAAAGATTTAATATTAGCAGAAAGATTTAAAAAATAATTTAAATATGGCAGTTTATAAATTTAAAATTTTTGTTGAGGACAATGAAGATATTTATCGAGAAATAGAAATACTATCAGGACAAACATTTGATAATTTTCATAATGCTATTCAAGAGGCATATAAATTTGATAAAAAACATTCAGCTTCTTTTTTTGTAAGTGATGATTATTGGCGAAAAGACCAAGAAATTACGCTTAAGCAAGATGATTTACCATTAGATAATGATGAGATTAAAAAAGGTGTTGCTCCAAAAAAATTAATGTCATCTACAAAAATTGCGAAGTACATTGACCAACCTCGGCAGCGATTTATGTATGTATTCGACCCAAATGTGAAGTGGTCGTTTTGTATTGAATTAATGAAAATTTTGCCTGATAATCCAAAAGGTGTTTATCCAATTTGTGTAAAAAGTTTAGGAGCTTCTCCAAAACAATACAAACAAACAGCCATGGCCAATCAAGAATTAACAACCG
>JBIISW010000006.1:0-39187 GCA_044340865.1 Bacteroidia bacterium
TAATTGTAAAGCGTTTGTATTATTAATCACATCTTGCAACTGATCAATTGCAGGCGCATTGTTACTTGTTCGGTAATTAATTCTCAAATTTTTCTTAGGAGAAAACTTAAACTGAAATTGAGCAGAAGGCAAAACAGATTCGAATGATTTACTCAATTGATAACTCGTTGGAATCTCTTGCTGTTTAGAAAGTATCGCCAATTGGTAAGCTGCATTAACTGAAAAATTAAACTTTGTTTTCTGATAACGATAGCCTAAACTACCAGCTTGAGATTGGTATTGATTATTAAACACATTGGTTAAGGAACTATCCAAATCCGTGAATACATTGCTGTAGTTATAATCATTAAATGTCCGCCTAGAAGAATAATTATCTGAGTATGTTGCAGAATAATCAACTAATAAGATATTAAATGAATCTAGTGGTTCAGTATATGAAGCATTCGCTTTTATATTATAACTATTTTTTAAAACATATGATTCTTGATCAATTGTATCTGCAAAAACAGTACCTGTATTAAAATATGAGGTTAGCGTATATAATGTATTATCGCCTTGATTATCTGTCAGCGTTGGTGTGGCATTAATTGAAAATGTTCTGCCTCTTTTTTTAAAAGCATGGCGGTACAAAATAAGTGCTGAAATATTATAGCCAGATAATTTTGCTGAATTTGTATTAATAGAATGACTGATGCTTTGCAATTCCTTTGAATTTAAACCATCTAATTTTTTTGAACTGTTATTTGTTTGAAAGGATATTTTGGGTTGAATACTAATGGTATTTTGCGAGTCTAATTTTGTTTCAATTTTAAAATTTAAGCGGTGATTAAAATTATCACTATTTGCGTCATTGGTTTCATTATAAATTAAGCCATTGTTTGATCCTAAAATATATTGTTGAATTAATGAAGATTTAGAATCATTTTGCGTTGAATTAAAAAAATAGCTAGCATTTACTTCGGTTTTTTTACCCCATTTATCAGTATAATTTAAACCAAACAACGTTGTTGTATTGATTCCATTTTGATTATTAACCGAAAATATATCAGTTGCATTATTAGAACCACTTCCTTGTCCACCACCGCCTCTTCTTCCTCCTCCTCCCCCGGTTGATGCGCTGCTAGCAACGCCAACTAAATCTTCAGTAGAAAAATTTTGCTCATTAATATTATTTGACTGTAACAAAACAGTAAGTCGTCTACTTCCCTTGAAAATATTAACCGATGCACCACTTTTATATTTTTTTTCATAACCATAACCACCGAATGCTTTACCAAAAATACCGTTTCTGAATTGAGCTTTCGTAACAATGTTTATAGTCTTACTTGCATTTCCATCATCAAATCCTGTAAACTGAGCCTGATCACTTTTTTTGTCAAACACTTGCACTTTATCAATAATTTCGGCTGGTAAATTTTTTAAAACAGCATTGGCATCATCACCAAAAAAACGTTTACCATCCACTAAAACTTGTTTCACGTCTTCACCTTGTGCTTGTATCTTTCCATCAACCATCGATACACCAGGCATTTTAGAAACTAAATCTTCAGCCGTTGCATCTTTATTTACTTTATACGCTTTAGAATTAAAGCTCGTAGTGTCGCCATTTTGAGTTGCCAAAGAAATTTGCGCTTCGATTTTAACTTCTTTTAGGTTTAAACTATTTTGTTTTAGTGATATAACACCAAAGACAATAGGTTGATTTAAAACAACAATAGATTTAAAAATTGGCTTATACCCTAAGGATATTATTTTAAGCGTATATGAATCCGAAATCACATCGTCTAATTTAAAAAAACCGTCCATATCAGTTACCGTACCTTTTACAAAAGATGAATCATTAGCTTTTAAAAGAAACACAGATGTTCCCATAGAACCTTGTTTTGATTCGTCCATTAATCTGCCACTTATAAAATACTTTTGCGAAAAAGCATTTGCAAATAGAAGTAAAAAAATAAATGTGTGTAAAAATTTAAACATAAATACGAAAGCTTAAATATACGATTAAGCTTTTACGGAAAGGCTAAATACTCACTATATATCACAACCTTCCGGTCCACAAACAGCTGTATCAGGCTCACTTAAATCGATGTGATTAATCTCATTATAAGCGGTATGTAAAGCTTTCAAAAATGTTTCAGATTCTTGAGCTCCAGATATTGCATATTTATGATTTAAAACAAAAAATGGAACTCCCCTTACTCCTATCTGCTGAGCTTGTTCAATATCTTGATGTACTTCATTTGCAAACGTATTTTCTTTTAACATGGAGCTCACTTCAGCTTTATCCATACCAACTTCATCAGCAATCTGCAGAAGAGTTTCATAGTCAGCCGTGTTTTTTCCTTCACTAAAATACGCGGAAAATAATTTTTCTTCCAACTCATTTTGCAAATTATACTTTTTAGCTAAGTGCGATAAACGATGGGCATCAAAGGAATTAGCAACAACTGCATTTTCAAAATTAAATTCCAAGCCAACCTGTTTAGCTATATTCGAAACATGTGTAATGGTTTCAGCGGCTTGTTCATTCGACCAACCTTTTTTTAATCTCAAATGTTCAATCGTATTTAAACTAGGATCTGTTATTGTTGTTGGATCTAATTGAAAACTCTTCCAACTGATTTTAATGTCATCTTTATGAGGAAATTGCTCTAATGCTTTTTCAAATTTTCGTTTGCCGATATAACAAAACGGACACATCACATCACTCCAAATTTCTACATTCATATTATTCTCTATAAAAAAGAAGCTGCCATATAAAGGCAGCTTCTATATCATTTAAATTATTGTTATTATTTACTTTTCAATATCTACTGTACGCAATTTATTTAATTCAGCGACAACCATTTTACGTTTATCAGTAAACTCTGCAATTTTTTGTTTTTCAACATTTATTTTGTCTTCAATTTCTTTCATAAATGGATTAACTCCTTTAGTACTCGATTTAAAGAATCCTAAATTATTATCATACGTTTTTACTCGACCATTAATTTCTTCAATTTGTTTTTTCAAAAAGTCAGCTTCTTTATTTAAAGCAATCTCTGGATTTTCGCCATTAACAAAGCGTTCAATTTTTGATTTAAATTGCATAACCATTTTATCCGAAACACTTACATTCATTTTATCATACAACTCATCTAACTTGTTATAAAATGCGTCATTGATTCTTTTCTTATCTTTCATCGGAACCATACCGGCAGCATTCCAATCTAAAGAAAATTGTTTTAAAGCAGCATGATTAGCATGGGCGTCTTCTGATAACGTAAACTCTAACAACTTAGCTAATAAAGCTTCTTTTGCAACTAAATTAGAATCAAAGCTTGCATCAATAGCTGAAAAATGTGCTTTTTTAGCATCAAAGAAATGATTACAAGCAGCTCTAAATGAATTAAATAATTTTGTTTCATCGCCACCAGCATGCGGAATTTTTTTCCAAGCATCTTGTATTTTAATAATTACTAAACCTGTTTTTTGCCAATCTGTGCTATCTTTTACAGCATTAACTTTTGCAATCAAATCTTGTTTTTGAGCTTTTATGCCTCCAAGTTTTTCGTGCATAATATTAAAAAACGCTTTCTTTTTTTCAAAAAAAGAATCACACAATGCTCTAAATTCAGTCCATGTTTTATCGTTCTCTTTGGCGTTAGTTCTTCCTATTAATTTCCATTCTGCCTGAATGGCTGTTAATTCGGATGTTAAATTATTCCAGGCTTGACCGTTAGCAGTTTCCGTCTTTGTAAGAATGTGTTTTATTTTTTCTAAAACAGCATTTTTCTTCTCTAAATTAGCATCTTTTTCTTCTTCAACGCTACTGTAATGCGCCTTCAATGTAGAATAAGCTTCATCAATAGCTAAACGAAAAGCACCCTTTAATTGATCCCATTTATCATTTGGCACGGGCCCAATATCTTCCCAATCGTTACGATAAATTTTTATTAATCGTTCTGCTTCCTTGATATTAGTTTGATTTTTAATTCCTTTTATTTTTTCAAGCAACTCAGTTTTTAATTCGTAATTGCGTTTTAAATCATGTTCCTGTAATTGCTTTGATAAACTTAATTTATAATTAAATTCTTCGATGGCTTTGCTGTAATCTGCTTGAATTTCTTTGTATTTATGGGTTGATACAGCGCCACTTTCTTTCCATTGCTTCTGCAATTCAACTAACTTTTTAATTGCAGCACCAATATTGTCACTAACTTGACTTAAATCATTAATTTTTGCAATAATTTCTTTACGAATAGCTAAATTTTTGTTTTGATCTACAGCTATTTTAGCATCTTCTTCTTTTTTTCTAGCTTCAAATTTTTCGAAAAGTTTCGAAATGGTTATATCATCGGGATGTTTAGCGTATTCAAATTCCTTGGCTTTACCGCCTTCATCAACAAACTCTTGCTTTGCTTTTTCAAATTCTGATGTCCATAATGTTTGGTACTCTTTTTGCAGAGCGCGCATTTGGTGAGCAACAGCACTAATGTCGGCAGAACCGATCATTTCTTCTAACTTAGTAATAATTCCGTTTTTCATTTTTTCTTTTTTAAACCTTTAGTATTGGCTTTTGTTTATTGTTTAATTTTATGCCTATCAAAAATAAAGTAATTTTTTAGTTTGCAAAACATTAAATTACTTTTTTAACTAAATAATTTAATTATAACAAATGACCATAATCGACCATGAAGCTTTAAACTTATTAGATTTTCATAAAATAAAAAACGAAATAAGTTTATTCGCACATAGTGAAAAAGCAAAGCAGCAGGCCTCGCAAATTTCAATCATAGCAAATACAGAAAAATTAATAACAGAACTGAATCGCGTGTCAGAATTAAACACGATTCTTAGTAATAATAGTTTTTTTCCAAATTTACAATTTGAAGATTTTAAGAAAGAAGTTACACTTCTCTCGTTAGATGGTAGCATGCTCATTGAAGAACAATTTTTTCTAATAAAACAATCCACAGAAATAGCAAACACACTTATTCGATTTTTAAAAACTAATAAAAACAACTTACCTTTTTTAAACGAACTTGTTTCAGACATTGATGACAATAAAATCGTAACAAAAGAGGTTGATGCGATTCTTGATTTTGAAATGAAAGTAAAAGATAATGCTTCTAAGGAATTACAAAAAATTCGACATGATCTCAGAGAAAAAAGAAAAGAAAGTGATTTTAAATTTAACCGATATGCTAATGAATTAAAGAAATTAGGGTTTTTAAGAGAAAACGAAGAAAGCTATTTTAATGGCAGAAGAACACTTGCTGTTTTAGCTGAGAATAAAGGAGAAGTAACGGGTTTTGTTCATAGTAAAAGTGAAACAGGAAAAACAATTTTTATTGAACCAAGTGCCTTAGTTAACATTAATAATGACGTTGCTGAATTGGAAATTGATGAACGTAGAGAAATCAATAAAATACTGAGAGAATTAACGGCAAAATTAAGAGTGTATGCGCCACAACTTAATCAATTTTATTTTTTATTAATTGAAGTAGATGTTTTAAGAGCGAAAGCCTTATATGCACAAAAAATAAATGCTTGCTTACCAATCATCAGTTACGAGCCAGAATTAAAATTAGAAAAAGCATTCCATCCAATTTTATTTCTTCAAAATAAAGAACAAAAAAAATCCACTATTCCGCTTACTGTTCATCTTCATAAGGATGAACATTTATTGGTAATTTCTGGCCCAAATGCTGGCGGGAAATCGGTGACACTTAAAACAATTGGTTTATTGCAAACGATGTTACAATGTGGCTTATTAGTTTCAGTTGGGCCAAATTCAGTCATGAGTTTTTTTAAACATATTTTAATTGACATTGGTGATACACAAAGTATTGAGCACGAATTAAGTACTTACAGTGCACGATTAAAAAAAATGATATCCATATTAGACACTGTGACACATCAAACTCTAGTTTTGATGGATGAGTTTGGAAGTGGCACAGATCCTGACCTTGGAGGCGCTATGGCAGAAGTTGTTTTAGAAGAAATTGTAAAATCAAAAACATTTGGAATCATTACAACACATTATTCTAATGTAAAATTATTGGCTAATAAATTAGATGGTGTAAAAAATGGAAGTATGTTGTTTGATTTAGAAACACTCGATCCAAAATACATTTTATCGGTTGGCGAACCTGGAAGTAGTTATACATTTGAAGTTGCTGAAAGAGTTGGTTTTCCAATTGATTTGATAAATAGAGCTAAGCTTAAGACAGATACAAATAAAGTAGATTTAAATAACTTATTAGCCGAGGTTCAACAACAAAAAACAATCCTTTACGAGGCTATAGAAAAAACAGAGCACGAAAACTTTTTACAAAAAATATCGAAAGAAAAATACGAAGTATTAACCTCTAATTACCAAGATAAAATTGAAAGAGAGCGCGAACGTAAAATTGAATTAGCTAGGCTAGCTGAATTTGGTCAAAAGTATATAAGACTACTTGATGATTGGAATAAAAATGAAAATAGAAAAGATGTCATTAAACGCTTTATTGATGGAATTACAGCAGAAACCAACAAACGCAAGGATTTAGAAAAACAACATAAGCTTGATAAATTTTCAGAGAAAAAAGTAGCTCGCATTAAACCTTTGTTACAAATGGGGACTAAAGTAAAAATATTAAATAGTTCGCAAATTGGTATTGTAGATGAAATAATAAACGAAAAAGTAAAAATAACATCAGGAAATTTAAAAATGACTGTTAACATTCACAACCTAGAAATTGTGAAAGACTAAAACTCCAAAACAAATTCTTTATTTGATTGAACAGCTTTGCCGTTATCCATTTCCGGATTCCAGTTTTTCATTGAATTCAGTATTTTTTTAATGCTATCAATACTTTTTAGATCACCATTCGCAATTGATTTAATTTTTAATACTATTATCGTTCCATTAGGTTTTATAATAACCTTTATTTTATATGAACCTGATAACTTTTCACTTAAGTCGCTTTGCTTAGCATAAGAGAGCACATAATTTTTTATTCCAGCTTCACCACCTGCAAAATTTGCTTTAGGATCAGTTGTATTAGGAATAGCTGTTAACTGAATACTACTTTTTTTAGCAGTAGAAGTAATGGCAACTTTTTCTTGCTTATTCTCTGATAAACTTTTTGTACTGCCCACTTTGCTATCATCATTCTCAACTGCAACTTCATTCAAACTCATATCTGCACTTGCAACTTGTGGTTTTTCGATGTAACTAAAACTTTGTGAAACTGTTGCACCGCCTATTGTTTCAGTGGATTTAACTTCTCCTTTATTAGATACGTTTCTCGTTGCTTCGTCCTTTGTTGTTTGCGATGATTCTAAACGAACAGGTGTTTCCGATTTTTTTGCGTCTGTTTTAAATAAGGCTTCATCTGCCTTGCCAATTAATTGTTTCGCTTTTTTGTTTTTAACAGGAATTTCATCCTGATTGATTTTTTCTACATCATCTTTTATTTGATGATTAGGCGATTCTTGAATAGATTCATTATTTAATGCTAATTCAGAAGATGAATTTTTATTAAAATCAATTACATAAAACAGAGAAATTAAAACAATTAAAACGATGGATGCCGCCGCAGAAAAAATGAAGGTATTTCGATTTTTAAAAAATGTATTTTCAGATACTTTTTTAGAAATCCCTAATTGTACTTCTATATTCAATTTAGTGAAATTATCCGGAGTAGAATGGTCTACAAATCCTTCTAAAGCATCTTTTTCAAAATCATCCAAATCTTGGTCAATAAGCTGCTCGCTCGACTTAAGTTTAATCAAGTTTAAAAGCTCGTGAGCCGATAATGGTTTATTTGAATTAGTGTTTTCCATTATGATTGTACATTTCCTATAATTTGCTCTAATTTAATTTTTAAATTTCGTTTCCCATTTTGAATATAACTTTTCACTTCATTGGTTGTAAAACCAGTAATTTCTGCTATTTCAACATACGATTTATCTTTGAAATAAAATAAATCTAAACATTTTTTTTGCTCATCATTTAGTTGTTGAAGCGCCGATTCTACATGCTCATATTGCTTTTCTTTATCCTCTGCTTTATTAAGATGCAAAACAGAATCCGTTTCCATAAATAAATCCGCATTATTTTCAAGTTCTAACTCTTTTTTAAGATTAGATTGTCGATTACGAATTACCATCAAACAAAAGTTTTTAGAATAGGTATATAACCAACTTTTAAAAAATTCAATAGGATGCTTCAATAAATCAGTAAATAATTTCTCAAAAATTTGCATCACGGCATCCTTGGCGTCATCTTCATTTTTGAGATACTTCAACGAAAGACCTAAAACCAAATGTGCATACCGTTTATACAATATACCAACAAACACTTTATTTTGAGTGCTTTTATATTCTGCAATTAATTCTAAATCAGAATACTGGTTATATGTTTGGTTGTATATCAAAACACAATGAAGATACTAAAAAAATCATTTGATTTAAATATTCCATTCAGTTTCGACTCGTAGATTTAAAACTTTAAAAATCCATCTAATTGAATATCAATCACTTTCTGAGTTTCTAAATCCGATAATTGTTTAGATTCATTCAATAAATTAGTAACCAAACTAATGGGTAACTTATTGTGATACACATTAATTTTTAAATAATTTAAAATATTGGTTAAATGCTCTAAACCTCTCAAATTTCCGGCTCTTCCAGAAGATACACCAACTAAACATGCCTTGTTATTTTCCCAATATTTAGGGGGAATAGCGTCTAAAAAAACCTTCAAAACACCTGCAAAACTACCATTATACTCCGGAGAAATGAAAATAAATTTGGTTTGTTTTTCAACTAAAGTATCGATAACCTGCTGAAATTCAGGCGATCTATTTCCGTATAAATCGGAAGAAATAAATGAAGCAGGTAGATCTTTCAAGCTAAAAAGTTGAGCATCAACACCTTTTTTCTTGAGCACATTCAAATAGTAATCAGCAATTTTTTCGGTATTGCTATCTAATCTATTCGTAGCGGATATAATGGTTATAGAATTCATTTTATTATTAACATTTTAGGTGAGTTATAATTTAGTGTGTTTAAAACTAATAACAGATTAAACCATCAAATAGTTTATTTTTACGAGACACAAATTTGAACTTTTTTTTGCAAAAAACGAAACTTAATAGCTCCAATTATCAATTAGTTTTAGCCTATTGAAAATAAAGAAAAAAAAATTCAGATAGGTAAGAAATAAAGAAAAATAACTACATACTCGAAAATACTAACTACGTCATAACTCATGGGAAAAATAATAGCGATATCGAATCAAAAAGGTGGAGTTGGTAAAACAACTTCAGCCATTAATTTAGCAGCATCACTTGCCGTGTTGGAATATAAAACATTATTAGTAGATGCTGATCCTCAAGCTAATTCAACTTCAGGAGTTGGCTTTGACCCGAAGGAAGTTAGAGAAGGTTTATACGAATGCATTATCGGAAATAGAAATCCGCAAGATTTAATTCTAGAAACAGAAACACCTAATTTATTTTTACTTCCAACGAATACGGATTTAGTTGCCATTGAGTTAGAAATCGTTAATCTTCCCAACAGAGATTATATGATGAAAGCGGCTTTAGATAAAGTAAAAGACGATTATGATTTTATTATTATTGATTGTTGTCCATCTTTAGGCCTAACGGTTATTAATTCGTTAGCTGCTGCTGATAGCGTCATCATACCAGTTCAATGCGAATATTTTGCACTAGAAGGTATGGGCAAATTATTACAAACGATTAAATTAATTCAAGAACACATCAATACAAATTTAGATATTGAAGGTGTCTTGTTAACGATGTACGACCCTCGTTTGAAATTAGGAAATCAAGTAGTAGAGGAAGTGAAAATGCATTTTCAAAACATGGTTTTCAATACCATTATTCAGAGAAATGTAAAACTAGCTGAAGCGCCAAGTCATGGAAAAACAATCATCATGCACGATGCTGTTGGAAAAGGATCCATCAATTACCTTAATTTAGCGCGTGAAATTTTACAAAGAAATAATTTAACCAAAATTTCAGATGAAGATCGTACTATGTCATTTACGGATGATGAGACTGATTTTAATGAAGCATAATAACCAACATTTGTTGATTTAAAAAATCAATAACACAACCCTTTAATACAATAGAATGAGTAGCAATAATAAAAAACCAGCATTAGGAAGAGGATTAAGCGCTTTATTACAAAATGCTAAAACAGACATCACAACAAAGCAAACTGGAGAGGCAACACCAGTTGTAGGAACCATTGCCTTGGTAAAAATAAAAGACATTGATACCAATCCATTTCAACCAAGAACACATTTTGATGAAAATGCATTGCAAGAATTATCAGAATCAATAAAACAACATGGCATCATTCAACCAATTACGGTAAGAAAACTTGGATACGATAAATATCAATTGATTTCCGGAGAGCGACGTTTTAGAGCTTCTCAATTAGCTAACCTTGATGAAATTCCAGCATACATTCGTGTAGCCAATGATCAAGCCATGCTTGAAATGGGATTAATAGAAAACATACAACGTGAAGATTTAGACCCAATTGAAATTTCTTTAAGCTATAAACGATTAATTGAAGAATGTGATTTAACTCAAGAACAATTAGGCGAAAAAGTAAATAAACAACGAAGTACGGTAACCAATTTTTTAAGACTACTAAAATTACCAGCAGCCATTCAAAAAGGTTTAAGAGATAAAGATATTTCAATGGGACATGCTCGTGCTCTTTTAAGCATCGAAAACGAAGATAAACAATTGGCTATTTATGCCTTGTGTTTAGAAAATGAATTATCTGTTCGTCAAGTAGAAGAATTAGCTCGCAGTGAAAAATTAAACTTCACGCCTAAAACAACTCGTATTGAAAAACCATTAACTACTGAAGATAAACAAATTAATAAAAAGTTAGAATCCATGTTTAATACATCTGTTGAGTTTAAAAGAAGTGTTAAAGGTGATGGCTCAATTAAATTAAGCTTTAGTAATGAAAAAGAATTAAATCACATCTTATCTTTTTTTGACATTAATTAACGAATCGTATTTGAAATTCAATATCAACTTTATTACTATTGATTAATTTTACAAACTTGAAATTATTTTTTCTATATACAACTTTAATTTTCTGTGCTTTTTCCTCACCATTAAAGGCTCAATTAAAAGACAGTTTGAACTCCGGAAAAAGCACAAAACATGCTATTTACTCGAGCGCTCGAAAAGCAATTATAATGAGTGCATTGATGCCAGGTTTAGGACAGGTTTACAATAAAAAATACTGGAAAGTTCCTCTTATTTTAGGCACACTAGGTGGCATTACGTATTGGGGAATAAATAACAACAAACAATATAAGTATTACAGCACTAATTTGCGTGCCGAAAACGATGGCGATGCTTCAACAATAAACACAACAAACTATAACAGCGCTCAGTTAATTATCCAAAAAAGATACTATAGAAAATACCGAGATATTGCTATTATGACAGGTGTTTTAGTTTATCTAATAAATGTGATAGATGCTAATGTTGATGCACATTTAAAAACGTTTGATGTAAGTGATGATTTGAGTATACGCGTTATGCCTTTTTCTCAATTTGATATAAATAGTAAATTACAAACGGGACT
The DNA here is from genome assembly GCA_044340865.1 of Bacteroidia bacterium. Classification (GTDB taxonomy): domain Bacteria; phylum Bacteroidota; class Bacteroidia; order B-17B0; family Aurantibacillaceae; genus UBA4416. Next base: position 11,626 of record JBIISW010000006.1, read on the forward strand.
TACCTTACATTTAAACTTTAAATAATTACAACTAACTTTTCTTTTAAAAGTGTTTTAATAAGAAATAATAACAATATGAAAATTGCATTATTAGGATACGGTAAAATGGGCAAAGAAATTGAATCCATTGCTTTACAAAGAAATCATTCTATTGTATTAAAAGTTGATGAATCGAACGCCGATACATTTTCATTAGAAGCATTGCAAAACGCTGACATTGCTATTGAATTTAGCACGCCACACACAGTTATCACTAATATCAATAAATGCTTTGACGCTCAAGTTCCAATCGTTGTTGGAACAACTGGTTGGTATGATTCTTTTTCAGAATTAGAAAAAAAATGTGCGGATAAAAACGGGACATTATTCTACGCTTCAAACTTTAGTTTAGGTGTAAATTTATTTATGAAAGTAAATAGTTACTTAGCTGAGATAATGAATAAATACGAAACTTATAATGTGGAAATGGAAGAAATACATCATATTCATAAATTAGACAAACCAAGCGGAACAGCTATAACATTAGCAAATCAAATCATTGAAAAATTAGATCGTAAAACGAATTGGAGTATTTTCGAAAAAGAAAACGATACGTTATACATAGAAGACAAACGAGAAGGAGAAGTTCCAGGCACACACATCATTAAATATACATCAGAAGTTGACGACATTGAAATCATGCATAAAGCACATAACCGTAGAGGTTTTGCGCTTGGCGCGTTGATAGCGGCCGAATTTTTAAAAGGAAAAAAAGGTATATTTACCATGAACGATTTACTTTAACATTACAAATTTTTAAATAAACCTAACATTACAATCAACACATTAATACCTATGGGAAACATCATTTTTTTTATACTTATTATAATATCATTTATAGGTTTATATAAAATTTTTGAAAAAGCAGGAATAGCTCCTTGGAAAGCACTTATTCCCATTTATAATTTTTGGGAAGTTGGCAAACTCATCAACCGTCCAAAATGGTGGGCCTTTATTATGATTGTGCCGGGCGTTAATTTAATCATGTATGGTGTCTATGGCTTTCATTTAGCCCGCGCATTTAAAAAGCGAATGACAAATGATCTAGTTTATGCGGCGATCATGCCTTATTTATACTTCGCGTATTTAGGTTTTAATAAAGAGATTAAATTTTTTGGAGTAACGGATATTAAATCTGAATCATCAATTGTGAAAAATTGGTTGGATCCAATTATTTTTGCAGTTGTTGCAGCATCTATCATTCGTGGTTTCTTTTTTGAAGCCTTTACAATTCCTACATCATCATTAGAAAAATCACTAATGGTAGGAGATTTTTTATTTGTAAACAAAGTATGCTATGGCGCTAAAGTTCCCCAAACACCAATAGCTTTTCCATTTGCACATCACACCTTACCATTTACAACCGAAACAAAATCATATGTAGAGTGGATTAAAATACCTTATTTACGCTTACCTGGCTATTCGAAGCCAAGCAATGGAGAAATTGTAGTTTTTAATTATCCTGATGGAGATACTGTGGCTGTAGGCTTTCAAGATATGAGTTATTATCAGTTAGCCAGAAGTATTGGTTACCAAAATGTACACAACCCTAAATACCGTCCACCCTATGGAGATGGCAACCGACAAGTTGGAAAAATAGTAGCTCGCCCAGTTGATAAGCGTGAGCATTATGTAAAACGTTGTGTTGGTATCGCTGGTGATAAATTAGAAATTAAAGATGGTGAACTTTATATCAATGATAAATTAAGTCCGATGCCAAAGGATGCACAACATCATTATTTCGTAAAATGTAAAGAACCTATTTTTACGCCCGAATTACTGGATGATTTAGATATTTATTATGATGAAGCTAATTTACTTTCTTTAGTTCCTTATGGCATAGGAGATACAACCATTGTGTATTCATTAGTTGATAGACCTGAAGGTCATGCTGATAATGACTTTTTAAATGAATATAAAAACACGCTGAAATCAGATACAGTTTTATATAGCCTAAATCTAACAAAAGAAAAGGCTGAAAAAATTAAATCGATGATGGGCGTTTATTCTGTAAAAAAAGAAATTAAAGCAAAAGGAAAAATTGATTTAAATATATTTCCACATAATGCTTCTTACGCATGGAACAATGACAATTTTGGCCCTATTCTATTACCTAAAGAAGGGACAACCATCAAAATTGATACCAACACTATTTGTTTATATGAAAAAATGTTGAGTACCTACGATGACGGCATACATCAAATAACCAAACAAGGATCTCAAGTTTTATATGATGGAAAACCTATTACATCCTATACATTTAAACAAGGTTACTATTGGTTAATGGGCGACAATCGCCATAATTCAGCGGATAGTAGAAGCTGGGGAGTTGTACCGTTTGATCATGTTGTTGGTCGTCCTGTATTTGTTTGGTTTAGTATGAAAGACCCTTCTAAAAATTTAGTTAGTGGAAATAATCCAATTGGCTCTTTATTTAAAAATGAACATGATGGCAAATTTCGTTGGAACAGATTTATGTGTTATGTTGGTCCAGAAGGTTTAATATCTTGGAAGATTCCAGTTGCATTATTTGCCCTACTTGCTTTTGGATATAACTTTTGGAAAAAAAGAAAAGAGAAAAAGAACGAGAAAAAATTAGTTTAACTTGTTCAATCCAGAAATATTAACCGATTTAATAAAAGTACAAATGCCTTTTGGAAGATACAAAGGCACCATACTATCAGATTTGCCAGTTTCTTATTTAGAGTGGTTTCAAAGGCAAGGATTTCCTGCTGGAAAGCTTGGGATGATGCTTGCAACCGTTTATGAGATTAAACTAAATGGATTAGAGGATATTTTGTATCAACTTAAAAGAGGTGTAAGGTAAACATTTGTGAAAATTATACTAATAGAGATTTTCTGGTAATTAGATATTCTAGAACCAACAAAAATAATTAGTGTATCTTTGACAAAAAATCACCAATGACAACTTTTAAAGATCTTAACCTTTCTAAACAACTTATAAACGCTCTTACTGATATAGGGTTTGATACACCTACTCCAATTCAAGAAAAAGCATTTCCAGTAATTATGTCGGGAAAAGATGTGGTTGGTATTGCGCAAACAGGAACTGGTAAAACTTTCTCCTATTTATTACCGATCTTAAGGCAGATAACCTATTCAGAGCAAAGACAACCAAGAGTTTTAATTGTTGTTCCTACACGAGAATTAGTAATGCAAGTAGTTGGAGAAATTGAAAAGCTCAGCAAATACATGAATGTTCGTTTTACAGGCGTATATGGCGGTGGAAACATTAATATACAAAAACAAAAAGTATATGACGGATTAGATATTTTAGTAGCTACGCCGGGACGTTTAATTGATTTAACTCTTAGTAGAACCTTACAGTTTAATGGTATTCAAAAATTAGTCATTGATGAAGTTGATGAAATGCTAAACTTAGGATTTAGAGCTCAATTAATTAAAATATTAGATATTCTTCCTGAAAAACGTCAAAATTTAATGTTTTCAGCAACTTTAAATGAAGATGTTGAAATGATGATCGAAAACTATTTCACTAAGCCTATATATGTTGAATTAATAACAAGAGGTACGCCATTAGAAAAAATCATTCAACAGGCTTATCATGTGCCAAATTTTTATACAAAAGTAAACTTGCTTGAAAATTTATTGCAAACAGATACTGAATTTAAAAAAGTATTGGTGTTTGTTAAAAATAAAAAAATAGCAGATGAAATTTTTAAAGAACTAGAAACTGACTTTGGCCAAGAAATTGGTGTCATCCATTCGAATAAAACACAACCTCAACGATTTCAGGCCGTCAAACAATTTGATGAAGGGGTTCATAAACTATTAATTGCTACAGATGTTATTGCGCGTGGATTAGATTTAAAAGATGTGACCCATGTCTTGAATTTTGACATGCCATTAAAAGACCCAAACTCTTACATACATAGAATTGGAAGAACAGGAAGGGCTGATAAAACAGGTATTTCTGTTAGTTTTATTACTAAAACGGATATTGACATTCAAAAATCAATTGAAACATTGATGAATAAAAAGATGACTGTTCTAGAAATTCCTGAAACAGTTGAAATCTCCATTAACTTAACTCAAGATGAAAAGCCTGTTACGAGAGATAAAAACCTCAATAAAAACAAAAAACTAATCAAGCCAACTGGGGCATTTCACGAAAAATCTGAAAAAAATAAAAAAGTAAATTTAGGTGGTGCGCGTAAAAGAGAAAACCAAAAACGTATTGCTGAGCGAAAAAGCAGAAGGCAGTATTAATAATTTATTTTTCAAATGGTACTGTATTATTCAAACTTAACTAATGATTTAACTATAACGTTTTTATAATTTAAGGTAATAATAAGCTTCAACAAAAAAAAAGGTTCAAAGAAAATCTTTGAACCTTTTTTGTTTTTCAAAAACTTAAAACATTACTGCTTTAAAACTTTATAAGTACGTTTCGCATCTTTGGTGTTAACTGTTAAATAATAAATGCCATTTGCTAATTCTGAAATATCAATTGACTTTGTAACAAAAATATTTCCTTCTGCTTTATCTTCATAAACTAATCTTCCATCAATCGACATAACTGAAATTTGAGCATTTATATCAGAACTTGCATTAATTTCTAATGTAAATAACCCTGAGTTTGGATTTGGATACACATTTAATCCTAAATTACTTTCAAGTTCATCAACGCCTACACAAGCATTAACTATTAATGTATCTTTTCCTAGTCCACTGCAACCATTTGCAGCTGTGTAACTATAAAAAATAAGGTAAGTGCCTTGTCCCGCTGAATTAGGGTTAAAATTAGTGCCAGAAACACCAGAACCAATGTAAGTTCCACCAGCAGGAGTTCCTTCTGTTAATGCTCTCGTAGTTTCTGTGGGACAAAAACGCGTTTGACCACCAAATATTAAACTCACAGAAGGAGAAGGCCTTGAAGTCACATTAATCACATCAGATTTTTGACAAGAAGTCGTATTTGTAACAATTACTGAGTAAGTCCCTGGTGTTCCAACTGCTAAAGTAGGTGTAGTAGCTCCTGTATTCCATAAGTAAGTGCTACCTGGATTACCAGCATAAAGGGTAATGGTTTTTCCTGAACAAAATGTTGTATCAGAACCTAAAGTCACAATTGGAAATACACCTACAGTTACTAAAATAGAATCTGTTTTAGAACATCCATTAGAATTTGTTCCTCTAACCCAATAATTACCAAATGTAGAAACATTAATCGTAGAAGTAATTGCTCCTGTACTCCATAAAAAACTTGCAGCAGAAGTACTCGCATTTAACATTAATGGTAAAACGCATACAGAAGTGTCGTTTCCTAAACTAGGAGTAGGAGTTGGTTTGATATGAATATTCACTAAATCATAACTAGTACATCCAGATTTATTTGCACTCACAGTATAGTTTTGAGACGCTAAAAGATTTGCAGTCGGATTGGAAACACTAGCTGAAGATAAACCTATAGCTGGAGACCAAGAATAGGTTACAACAGCAGGTTGACCAAAATAAATATTTGGGCGCTGAGAAGCCAAACTTGTAGATGATAAAGTTGTACAAACACCGCTTACATCGGCACTATACCAAACACTTGAAACAAAAGGAGTAGCAGATTGTTGTACAGAAACGTTGTTTGAAAAAGATGAATTATTAAAACAAGTTTGTAAAATGATGTTTGAAACTCCATCCCAAACAAAGGCAGAAGAAAGGGTATGTGTATTTAATCCTAATACAGGTGTATAACTAGCAACAGAAAAATAAGTAGTTAAGCCAGCCGTTGTAAAAGAAGTGATAGATGTAACCGTTGTGCTTGCCATTGCCATATTATAATTAGTTAATGCAGCACAAGCATTTAAATTAGTAGCATTAAAACCAATGGTTGTAAAATTTCCAGCATTTAATCCAGCGGCAGTTAACTCAGACGCTAATATCAAAAATTGATGCTTTGAACCCCAATCAAAATTACCGTAAGGAGAAGGGAAAGTATAGGCTAAATTAGTCAACAACCCATTACCGACCTTTTTAATAGCTTTATAATTAGAATTAAGTAAAACAGGCACTCCCAAACAAACGCTATCATTGGGAGAAATAGTTGTTGTAAAATATGGGACTTTATTAATTGAGGAAACGACTGTATCATTAATAGCTGCTCCATCTCCTGTTACCGTTGTATATCCTTTAAAATTATATAAACCAACAGTATTCATATTAAAAAGATTTGTAACTGTATAATCTCTGGATGAAAAAGTACCTAAAGTGCCAGAAGAAACAGCCACTGTATAAGTTCCAACAACTGCACCGGTAGTTTTTACAGTTACTGTTGTAGGATTAGTTGCAAAATTAGCTATGGCTGAACCATAATTTGTAACACGAGCCACAATGGTATCAGTACCAAAACATTCTCTTAAACTTGTAGGTTTAACAACTGCGCTCACACCTAAATCAAGAGGTGATGGTGTTAAAATATTAATGTTATAGTCTTCAACCTCTCCCCAAAACGGATTTGTACAAGGTGTTGGTGCAGTAGCTGATTCTACTTCCATGACACGCATACGGGTAACGCCAGGCAAAGCAGTAATAGGAATAGTAACACCACCTGCCGCAGAAACTACTGCTCCAGCAACTGGAAACGCAGTATATGGAGATGTATAAACTTCCTCACCTGTATCAAAAAAATCACCATCCTGATTCCAATCAATCCAAACTCTAACAATTCCTGAATAACCAGTTGCACCACACATACCTACAGTAACTGACAATGGATAATTCATACCTAAAGATACAACAGGGGCAGGCACTAATGTTGTATAGTCATTATACAATTCTAAAGATGATCCTGGACCTCCAATGGAGGTACAAGTGGTGGTATTAGACATTGAGGCAAAGGTAACATTGAATATTTCATCATCGCCGGTAAGCACAGCAGCAGCAGAACAATATACCTGGGCTTTTAAATTATTAAAAGTTAACAATCCCGCAAAAATCAAAACTAATTTTGATGTATGTAACTTTGCCTTAAAAAAAGAAGTGTAATGTTTTTTCATGCTTAAATAGTTTATTTAAATAATATAGATATAGAAGCAAAAATATACCAATTTTTTAATAATTCCAAAATAATAGTTGAACAAAATAATGGTTTTATTTTATTCCTGAATTTATAATGTGAATATGTCATATAAATAGTAATTTTGCATTATGAATTCAATTATTGTGTTATTTCTAAATTTAGGTGGTGGCGAAGTAGTGATGATATTACTAGTTGTTTTACTATTATTTGGCGGAAAAGGAGTGCCAAATTTGGCAAAATCTTTAGGTAAAGGCATTAGAGAATTTAAAGATGCAGCAAATGGCTTGCAAAAAGATTTACAAGATAATACCGGAAACATAACGTCCACCATTCAAGAGCATATTCAGGAAGTAAAAAAAGAAGTAGATCGTGTTTCGGATCCAAATAAGTAAATTACAGATTGTGTTTAAAACCTATTATCATTTGTTTTTAATTATACCGTTGTCAATTTTTATTTCTTGCAAAAGCGATAACGGAACGACTAATTCAACCTCTAAAGTTGATAAGGTAAAAATAAATCAACAGTTTATTAAAGTAAATCAGCAAATTGTAACAAAAGAGAATGATGAAATGGATTTTTATCAAAAATCACATCAATTGCCCTTTGTCAAAACTAATTTCGGTGTAAGGTATTATGTTTACAAACCTTCTATTACCGGAGATTCAATAGCTAACGGAGATGTTGTAACTATAAATTATACATTGTCTTTATTAGATGGGACGATTTGTTATTCATCAACAACAGATGGAGAAAAGCAATTTAAAGTTGGAATGCAAGATGTAGAAGATGGATTACATAAAGCGATATTAAAATTAAAACAAGGCGATAAAGCTCTTCTATTAATTCCTTCGCATTTGGCTCATGGACTACTTGGCGATTCGAAAAAAGTTCCACCGCAATCCCCTATTTTATATGATATTGAAATCTTGCAATTAAGTAAATCAAGCTTATCTCATGACGGAAAATAAAGTCATTAATAAATTAAGAGTTGTATTTCGTAAAATAGCAGGCGGTTATAAACTTTTTTTTATCCTTATTTTGACATTTTTTAGTTGTTCAAAATCTACTCCTTCCTTTAAAATCAACAAAGATACGAATGGAATTTATTTTAATTTAATAGCCATTGGGGACGGAGAAAAAAAACCAAACTTAAACTCCATTTTACAATTAGAAATAGAACTGAAAACACTTGCCGATTCAGCATTTTTTAATTCAAAAAATAATACAAGAAATGGACTGTTTATCGACTTAAAAAAAACACTCATAGAAAAATACTTTAATTCATACTTTTTGCAATTATCCGAAGGTGATAGTGTTGCTTTTTTGAGTCCACCTACTCTATTTTTTAAAACTTTTTTTGATACAGCTGTTCCTTTTTTTTGCTTAAAAGACAGTCTAATTCAATTCAATATGAAAGTAATTTCTATTCTTAATAAGACTCAATATGAAACATTAATTCAAGAATCTGAAACTGAGGAAAAAACCTCAGAATTAAAAAAAATAACTGATTTTATTTCCTCACATTATCCGCATGTAACACCTCAGCCAAATGGCATTTACCAGCTCGAAAAAATAGAAACAAAAAATGAGCAGGTAAAAATAGGAAACAAGATTACTATCAGTTACCAAGGTTTTTATTTAGATGAAAAACCTTTAGATGTAAAACCACAAAAATTAGAATTTATATACGGAACTCCTGACCAAATTATTAAAGGGTTAAATATTGTTATAGGAACATTAAAAAAAGGTGAATTTTCAAAAATAATTGTACCTTCACAACTTGCTTTTGGAGAAAAAGGTAGTTCTAATCAACTCGTTCAACCATTTACTCCTTTAGTATATAACATTACATTAATTGATATAAAATAAAAAAACATGAACAAAATCACAATTTTATTAGGTTCTGCATTATTAGTAGGACTTGCGGCTTGTAACAAATCAAAATATGAAGGTTATGAAACTGCTGAAAACGGGTTAAACTATAAGTTTTTTACCCAAGATGAAAAAGGTACAAAAGTAACTGAAGGAGACGGAGTAGCATTTAGATATATCTTCACGTTAATGTCTAATGATTCTGTTTTAGTGAATTCTGCGAATGCTAGTCAAGATGGATCTGGAATTACTAAATTTATTATGCCGAAATCTTCTTTCATTGGAAGTTTAGAAGATGCCATGATGATGATGTCAAAAGGTGATAGTGCTTCATTTATTGTAAGTGCAGATTCATTCTACTTAAAAACACAGCGTGTGGCTCAATTACCTCCATTTTTAAAGCCAGGTGATATGCTTAAAGTTGAAATTAAAATGGTTGATATCAAAACTAAAAAAGAATTAGAGGAAAATCAAAAGCAACAAGAAATTGAAATGGCTAAAATGGCTGAAGCTGAAAAACCTCAAATTGAAAAATACATTGTTGATTCAAAAATAAAAGCAACTCCAACTGCAAGCGGTTTATATTATACCGAAACACAAAAAGGTAAAGGCGCTTTAGCAAAAGCTGGAAATGAAGTAACTGTTAACTATACCGGTAAATTATTAAATGGTCAAGTTTTTGATTCTTCAGAAGGAAAACCAGAGCCTTTTAAATTTATTCTTGGTCAAGGTATGGTTATTCCAGGTTGGGAAGAAGCTTTACTATTAATGGCAAAAGGTGGTAAAGCCACATTGTTAATTCCTTCTAATTTAGCATACGGAAATCGTGGAGCTGGTGGTGTTATTCCTCCCTTTGCACCATTAACCTTTGAAATAGAATTAGTTGATATAAATACGAAACCTGCTCCACCTCAACCACAACAAATGCCCGGACAATAGTTCTAACGACATAATATAATAATTCAATTAAATAAAAAACCTATGAAAAAAATAATTTTAGCATTATCACTAGTTGCCTTTATAGGGAATTTAGCATTTGCAGGAAATAACAAAGGTAAAAAAACAAAACTAAGTAAAATGGATAAAGAATTTTTAAGTAAACAAGCAGATGGCATGTATGCCAAATTTGAAACGGACAAAGGCACTATTTACTGTGCATTAGAATTTAAAAAAACACCTATGACTGTCGCTAACTTTGTTGGCTTAGCGGAAGGTGCAATTAAGAATACTGCAAAAGCAGAAGGAAAAGCTTACTACGATAGTTTAAAATTTCATCGTGTTATTCCTAACTTTATGATTCAAGGTGGTTGCCCACTTGGAACAGGAACTGGTGATCCAGGATACAAATTTGGTGACGAATTTGATGAAACTTTAAAACATTCAGGTCCAGGAATTTTATCGATGGCAAATGCTGGCCCAGGAACTAATGGTAGTCAATTTTTTATCACTCACGTGAAAACTGATTGGTTAGACGGAAAACATACTGTATTTGGTCACGTAATTGAAGGACAATCAGTTGTTGATTCTATCAAAGGAAATGATGTATTGAAACATTTAGTGATTTTACGTAAAGGAAAAGAAGCTGAAGAATTTGATGCTCCTAAAGTATTTGAATTTGAAAAAGCAAACGCTGGTGCAAAAGCAGAAGCGAAAGCAAAAGCAGAAAAAGAAAAAATGGATAAAGTATTAAATGAAACTTATGGTTCTGCTAAAACTACAGCGAGTGGTTTAAGATATATAACTGAATTAGAAGGTAATGGTGCTTCTCCAAAAGCAACAGATACTGTAACTGTTCATTATTCTGGTTACTTATTAAACGGAACAAAATTTGATAGCTCAGTAGATAGAGGTCAACCAGCAACATTTCCTTTAAACCAAGTGATTAGAGGCTGGACTGAAGGTTTACAATTAATGAAAGTTGGTGGTAAAACTAAATTTATTATTCCATCTGATTTAGGATATGGTGCACAAGGCGCAGGTGGTGTAATTCCTCCAAACGCTTGGTTAATTTTTGATGTTGAATTAATCAAAATTGACTAACTAATTATACATTAAATTGAAAAGGCTTTCTCGTTGAGAAAGCCTTTTTTTATTGATAAAACTGTTCAAACATTAGAACGTAAACTTATTATCATTAAAACAAAAAACAATCATCATTTTTTCTCTTCCTTCATTTCTAAATTATTAGATTAACACGTATTTGTTTATTTCTATTATAGTATTTTTTTTAATACACGCTTAATTTAAGATAGCTTTATATAAACCTTAAAACTATTTGACTATGGCAAAGAAAGTTTCAACTCAAAAAATGAATGATCGTAAAATATTTGTACTAGATACATCGGTGATTATTTACGATCACACAGCAATTAAAAATTTTAAGGAACATGATGTTGTAATCCCCATAACAGTTTTAGAAGAACTAGATAATTTTAAAAAAGGAAACGACACTAAAAACTTTTCAGCAAGAGAGTTCACGAGGTATGTAGACCAAATGTCTGGTGAAAACTCATTACAAGAATGGACTCCCATAAATGGGAAAACACATGGAAATTTTAAAATTGAAATGCATAATTCATCAACACTTGATGCAGAAAAAATATTTCAAGAGCGAAAAGGAGACCACCGAATTTTGAATGCTGCTTTATATACAGCCGAACAAAATCCAACCAGAAAAGTGGTTTTAGTTACAAAAGATATTAATTTAAGAATAAAGGCAAAATCGTTAAGCCTACACTCGGAAGATTATACGACTGGAAAAATATTAACTGTTGATGAACTATACACAGGTTGTTCGTTTATTGATAAAGCAGATACGAAAATCATAAATCAGATTTATGAAAAAGGAAATTGTGGATTAAAAGATTTTATGAAAAAAGGTGAGCCTGGTTCAAACCATTATTTCGTGCTCAAAAATGGCAATGCGTCTGTATTAGCAAGATATGACAATGCCTCAAAAGGTTTGAAACGAGTAACAAAAACATCTTCATTCGGAATTATTCCTAAAAATGCAGAACAATCTTTTGCTTTGGACGCGATTATGAATCCTGATATTAAATTAGTGACCATTCAAGGTGTTGCAGGAACAGGTAAAACATTATTATCACTAGCAGGTGCATTAGAGCAACGTCGAAATTATCATCAAATTTATTTAGCAAGACCTATTGTTCCACTAAGTAATAAAGACATTGGTTATTTGCCTGGTGATATTACCTCGAAATTAAATCCATATATGGAACCGTTATGGGATAATTTAAAATATATTAAAAGTCAATTCTCTGATAAGGATAAAGAACTAAAGCAAATCAATGAAATGATTGAAAACGAAAAAATCGTTATTTGTCCACTTGCTTTTATTAGAGGAAGAAGTTTAAGTAATATGTTTTTTATTGTAGATGAGGCTCAAAACCTAACACCGCATGAGGTTAAAACAATTATTACTAGAGCTGGTGAAAATACAAAAATTGTGTTTACGGGAGATATTTATCAGATTGATACTCCTTACTTAGATTCACAAAGTAATGGGCTAAGCTATTTAATTGATAGATTGAAAGGTCAAAATTTATATTCGCATATTACATTGCAAAAAGGGGAACGTAGTGAATTAGCAAATATTGCCAATGACCTTTTATAGCATAATAAACTTCAAAATTATATCAAGGATTTTTTTACATTTAATAAAAATTAAACCTATGAAACAACTATTAGCGCTTCTAGTTATAACCGCATGCTTGATACAATCATGTGCAGTTCAAAAAAGACATTATCGAAATGGGTACGACATTACTTTTAAAACGTCAAAAAAAAATAGTGCCAAAAAAAATGATGTGAGTTCGCTTTATCCTATTGAAACACATCAAACCTTGGTTCAAACTAACATTCAAACGAACCGCGCATTGGTAGCTTCAGCAAATCAAGATTTAAGAAATGTTGTTTTAGCAACAACTCAAATAACTAATCAAAATGATGAATCCTGTGATGTCATTTATTTCAGAAATAACAAAGTAGTGAGTGCGAAAGTTGTGGAAATAAACAGCACAGACATAAAATACAAGCGATGTGATAATTTGGATGGACCACTCATTGTAGTTGACAAAAATTCAGTGAAGAGTATCCTCTATAAAAATGGGGATACAGAAACGTTTACGGAATCATACCCTGTTAAACCTATTCAAGAAAATACAAGAATTAATAAATACTCTCCCAACACAGACGCAAATTATGATGGATATGCCATAGCAAGTTTTGCTTGTGGTGTATTATTCTTTTTACTATTTCCAGCAATTTTGGGCTTTATATTTGGCATCATATCATTGAAACGAATCAAAGAAAGTGATGGAAAATTAAAAGGTAAGGTATTCGCATTAATAGGAACAGTGATTGGGGGCTTACTTCTTTTTATTACTTTACTTGCATTAATTATTTTAATCGTTGGACTCTTAATTTAGTATTATTTAAATCGTAAGGAAAGTGTCGTTGGATATTTATCTTTCAATAAACCAAAATACAATCCATATCCCACAGCCAAACCTATGGTTCCACCAATAATAGATTGTATGCGACGTTTTGATCGAGAAACTCTTTCATAGCCTAAAATATAAGCGTCGTAATCAATGTTAGTTGGATTGGATATAGTACTGTGTTTTATTTTTACTTTTGTGACGCCGCTAAAAGCCATATAGGTATATGGAAAAACTGGCGCGAAAAATATTCCCATTCCTCCTGATGCAAGTCCAACGAGGCCAGCTCCGATTAATGAACCGTTTGCTTTAAATCCTTTTCTTGCGTCGCGTTCACCATATATATATAGTAACATTTCATCTCTTGTAAAATAATTTCCAATAACTGAATCTTGTTGGTAGTAATATTTAGTAAGTCCAGAAGAATATTTTACACAATAAATTTCATTGTATTCAAAATGTAATTTTTCAGTTATTTTGTGTGGATTAAAAACAGTTACTGCCCCTATTAATGTATCAATGACTTTAGAAACACAACTATTTCCATTCATTAACAATACAGTATCTTTAAGCTGAGCATGTGAATTGGTAAAAACACAAAAAAAAGAAAAAACAAACATTATTTTTTTCATCTGATACACTTACAATTTTAGTGAAAACAAGGTTACGCATTTTTTATGATGTAACACAACTAACAGATATAAAACTACAAATCTAAAGGAGCATCTTCTTCTAAAATAACACGCTTAGCTGTTTTGATTGCTAAAGCATTGTATTTTTTTTCCATATAGGTTAGTAATTTATCTAAAACCATTTTGCCATTTTCATCCAAAGAGTTTACTTCTTTTGCAAACACCTCATGTATAGCGGTGTGTTTAATTTGTTTAATTTGTTTTGGTATTTCTCCAAAGGCTAATTCAATTTTTCTTTCCTGAAACAACAATTTAAACTCTTCTACCTTGCTATAAATAATTTTATTACACGCATCAATTTCATTTTGACGCTTCAATAAATTTTCTTCAGCCTGCTTTTTTAAGGATTCAATATCTATGTATGTGATGTCGTAATTATCAATCACACTTCTTTCAATATCGGTTGGAATAGCTAAATCAATGATTACTTTTTTCGTTTCATCGCCTTGCAATAAAGACTTGTAAATAGTTTCTGTTATAATAGGCTTTTGAGATGACGTACATGAAATCAACACATCAAACCCTTCCTTATAATTTGACAAGTCAGGTAATTCAAAAGCTTGACCATTCAGAGAATCTGCCAAAGTAATGGCATTGGCTAAAGTCCTATTAAACACAGTAAAATTTGCATACTGATGCTTTTTTAAATAGTGAGACATGCTTACGTTTGTTTCACCTGCGCCAATAAATAATACGCGAGCATTATTCTTAATTCCTAAATTTCTTAATTGTCTGTATGCTAATGATACAATAGAAACTGGGTTCTTAGCTATATCGGTATCGGTAAATACTTGCTTAGCCGTTTCGATAGTTTGTTTAATTGCTAAACGAATCACGTCACCTGTTAAACCAAGTAGGTTACAATATTCGTATGCTTTTCTAACTTGAGTAATAATTTCACGTTCGCCAACCACTAACGAATCTAAAGAAGAGGAAACTTCAAATAAATGCGTCAAGCCTTTTTCGTTTTCGTATACAGAAGTGCCTTGTATCAATTCCTTTAATTCATCCTCAGAGATTCGTGAATTAATCGAACGGTATAATTCTGATAAAACAGTTTCGGAAATTTCATTTTCAGTAACAACTAAAAATTCTACACGATTGCATGTACTTAAAAACATCAATTCTTTAAATGACAACATCATTTTTGCGGCACCTAAATAATGCTGCTGATTGGTTTCATCTAAATGTAATTTCCCTATTAGATCTAAATGAACTAATTTATGAGTTAAACTGATTATTTTAAAGGAATTCAAGTGCGTAAAGTTCAACAATTAAGGCCTGTTTTGTGTCATAGTAGTGTCATAAAATAATATTTAAAATTAGTCTAAATAAAATTCATAACTACTTAATTATTCCATTCCAATATGGAATAAAGCTTCGCCTTGGTTAACAACAGGATGATTATTGATCCCAATAATATAGCCATCAACTGTAGAAAGAATTTGATGCTCTTGCTTCTCAAATGGGCTACAAATTACCCCAAGTAAATCGCCTTTAGACACATAAGCGCCGTTAACTACTTTCATGTGAAATAAACCACTAAAATTAGATCGGATCCAAGTGTCTTTTATTATTTTAACTGAAACATTATTTGGCACATCGATATCCGTCATTCCTAAATTTTTCATTAATCTAAAACACCCATTTAATCCTTCGTTGATTGCCACATAATCAAATCGTTTACTTTCGCCACCCTCGTATACTAATATCGATTTCCCTTTTTTTGCCGCTTCTTTTCTAAAAGTACCTTCTCTGTATTTACTATCAATGATTAATGGGGGAGAAAATTTTTTTGCTAATTCTAAATTTTCCGGAAACTCAAACACACATCGAATTTGTGGTGAATTACTTATTTTGGCTCCACCGGTATGGAAATCGACACCAAAATCAATTAATGGAATAATTTGTTTCATTAAATCATATGCGATTCTACTTCCAAAAGATCCATGTTTATTTCCAGGAAAACAGCGATTCAAATCTCTGCCATCTGGTAAATCTCTGCTACCATATAAAAAAGAAACACTATTGATAACAGGAATGGCTATGACATTTCCACAATTAAGTTTTTTTAAATCTTCGCGTGCAATTAATTTTCTAATAATCTCAATACCGTTCGTTTCTTCTCCATGCATACCTGCAGAAAATAAAACGGTTGGTCCTGGTTGATTGCTTCTAAAAACAAAAACAGGAATTTCAATTTTTGTTTTGGTGTGCAATTCATAAGAGTTAAGAATAATTTGTTTATTTTCTCCAGCTCGAATTACTTGCGAATTGATAATAAAATCTTCCATTGTTATTGACCTGGAATATTAAATTCATTACGTTCCACATACTCAATTATTTTTCCTGCAATGTCTAAACCAGTTGCACCTTCAATTCCTTCTAAACCCGGCGAAGAATTTACTTCCATTACTAAAGGACCTCTATCACTTTGCAATAAATCAACACCCGCAATACCTAAGCCTAATTTTTTTGCAGATTTAATGGCTGTTGCTCTTTCCTCAGGTGTTAATTGAATAATTGATGCTGTTCCGCCTCTATGCAAATTACTCCTAAACTCTCCTTCCTTTGCTTGACGCTTCATCGCTCCCACAATTTGTCCATCTACAACAAATACCCGAATATCAGCTCCTTTTGATTCTTTGATATACTCTTGAACCAACATGTTTGCATCAATTTTTAAAAAAGCTTCCATCACTGATTTTGCTGCTTTATCGTTCTCGGCTAAAATAACACCAATGCCTTGTGTACCTTCTAATAATTTAACAACGCAAGGTGCTCCTCCAATACTTTGAATAACGGATTCAATATCTTTTGGCTCATTAGCAAAGGCAGTCTTGGGCATACCTATTCCTGCTCTTGCTAATATTTGTAAACTTCTCAATTTATCGCGCGAACGAACTAAAGCCTGAGATTCAACTGCTGTAAATATTTTCATCATTTCAAATTGACGAACAACAGCTGAACCATAAAAAGTAGCACTTGCGCCTATTCTAGGGATTACCGCATTAATGCCATGCACTTCTTTTCCATTATAATAAATGTGAGGACGACTTTGTTCAATAACTAATACACACTTCATGTGGTCCAAAACCACAACTTCATGTCCTCTTTGTTCGGCTGCTTCTTGTAATCGTTTGGTTGAATACAAGTTTTTATTTCGTGATAATATCGCTATTTTCATTCTAACTTTTTTTATTTATAAACCGTTTGTAAAAATTAAATTAACATCGACTAAAAATTTTCTTTTCAATAATCGTCTTCCAATTAAAATGGGATACCTCATGTTTCCTCTATCTGTTAAAGACATGCGTGTGTTTATTTTTTTTCCGCCAATATGAATCGTCGTTTGAATAATAAATCGTTCTTCCATTTCACCAGAAGAGTTTTTTATTTTTTTTTGTGCAAAGTCTGAAAAAATATGAATCTCATCATTTAAAAACTTTACAAACAACTGATCTTTTTTCAATTCAATATATGTGCAATGAATCGCATTTGAATAAGCACCCGTATCAATTTTAGCAACTAACTGATTCATATTTAATAAAGGAAACCCAACGAATTCTCTTCGGCCAATTATTTTTAATTTATGAGATGTTGATTGCATAAAACTTAGAGCCAATTTAAATTATTTTATTGGTATCAAAAAATTATTTAAAACAAAAGAATTACATGGATTAATAGAAACGAGATACATTTACCTCATCGTCCAAATCCTCCTTTTGTTGAAATTGATTTACAAATTGATTGGCATAATAAGGTGCTAACATAACTGCCTTGGTTCCAAATCCATTAAACACATGTATATTTTTAAATGAAGGATGGCTTCCTATAACTGGCCTTCTATCTATCACTGATGGCCTAATACCCGCTTCATGATTTATAATTTTAAATGGCGAAGTGATAAGCATTCTTAGTTTTGTTTCTAATTCCATCAAACCTTCTGGTGTAGGATCATCAGTTAAATTTTTCCATTCGTAGGTAGCGCCCACTTTATAAATTGAATTTCCTAATGGCAAAATAAAAATTCCTTTATTTAAAATATTTAAATCCAAGTTTAAATCATCACATGCAATTGTGATAACTTCTCCTTTAGCAGGTTTTGTTGGAACCCAATCAAAAAAAGAATTTTTAGATACCAAATGCCCTTCGCAAAAAACAAGATGATTCGCGCTAATGTGTTTATACTTGACCTGCAGAGAAGTATGCGTAACATCATCATGAGAAAATAGGTCCTCTATATAACTGAACTTCGCTAATAAATATAATCTAGTTTGATTTAAAAATTCTGTCACATTTAAATTCCCGGCTTCCAAAACCATGGCATAAGAATTTAAATTTTGCGTAGAACTTAGTTGATATTGAGAAGAAATAGTTTGCTGCAAATAATGATTTTCAACTTTTGATTTTTTTAACCAAAGTTCGGATTCTTGTGTTTCAGAAAAAGGTTTTAAAATTTGGCGCTTAGTAATTAAGCTGCATTTAAATTGAGATTCATAACGCTCATAAAACTGAACTAAATAAGGAAGGACTTGATCCGCTTTCCAACTTTTCACTAAACGCTTAAACACTACTGGATTCCAAATTCCAGCTGCAACAGAAGAACAGGTAGACAATGATGGCTTATCAATCACGCAGACCGAATAACCTTTTTCTATAAGTGTTAGAGCTAATGTACTTCCTGCAATGCCTTGCCCAATAATTAAAAAATCAAAATGAGTTTGTTTATTTTCCATGAATGGTACGTCCATATTTTACACCTCTAAACGCACTCGAAAAATAAACAACCATTCTAACTCCATAAACCATCTGCGTTTTATTTATATCACAAAAAACTTGTCCGCCTATACCAACATCGTACTTGATTTTATAAATAGCCTCAACGCAAGCATAGGCACCAAACTCTTTGTAAACGGTACTTAATATCGTATTTAAACCAAACTCTGTAGAGTCTTTAAGTGGGCGCTTAAAATAAGAATAAGAAGGTCCTAAAAAAGCTGATAAATTATACTTCGTTGTTTCTTTTCGAATACCATATTGCAAATGAAAATTATAATTATTGGCTGCATAAAAATCAACACCACTCATAAAAGTTCCTGCCCTAAAATAATGTTCCTGAATATGAAAAGAAAAATCAACTGCCATATTTTTTTCATCTTTTGGCCAATTAGAATTATAGCCTACACCAGGACCTACGCTTAACCAATTATTATACACGCGATAGCGCTTCCCATCAAATGCAATTTCCTCCTTTGCATTGTAACTTTTTGTAGAATCACTTTGAGCATGTATGGAAAGCTGAAAGCAAAAATATAAAAATAAGAACCATTTAAAATTCATGATGGAGAAAGAATTTTTAAAAAAATAAACTATTGAAAATAGATAAACTAAGTAACAAAACTAAAATTATTTTGTCATAACCCAAGCATTTGGGAATTCATTTTTTAAAGAACTTACAAGCTGATTTGCGTTAGATTTTTCGCTGAACCCACCACAACTCACAACATACAATCCATTCGAATTAATACCGCTTATTGCTGCCATTATTTGTTTATCATGCAATTCATTAATTAAGCGTTCAGCATTCTCTTTTACACCAAAACATCCTACTACAACCTGATACGTCGCGTCAATTTGAATTGAACTGTTTGACTCTTCAAGGGTAACTGAATTAGTAACAACCTCAACTTTATCAATTTTAGCAACTAATACTTGACCATCTTCACTCAATCTAAAATTTGCATTTCCATTGCTATCAGAAATTAGAGGTGCTACCTCTATTTTATCCAAGTAAAATGACGGTGTATTAAATGTTTGGTTTGGAACATACGTTTTTTCAACCGTATGAAAAGGGTTTAATGATGATTGCACAATCGGCTGTAATGGCTTTGAATTGGCAGCGAAAACTAACAACACCATTGTTAAAGGAATTCCAATGGCCAATAAAGCCATTTTTTTTACATTATATTTTTTAGATTGAATCGGCAATGAAACTGCTTGCCTGTCTTCAAACGAAGTTTTTAAAATACGAGGTTCACTAATTTGTTCAACTTCATTAGCAATAACTGGTTCAAATCCATACGAATCAATTAAAAAATTAACATCTACTTTGGCTTCAAAACGCATTTCTAGATCACTATCAATATATAATAAACCTAATTGAGCTAATTCAAAACGTTTTTTTACTTCCAATAACGAAACTACATAAGCTTTGTAATCTTCTAGCTGTGCAACCGCATCGTTATAATCCAATAAAAATTTATCTGCATAAGCCGACACCAATAAACCATCGTTATGTTTAAGATTTTTATTAAATAAAATTTGTTTTGTTGGAGGAAGTAATAAGCTACTACCAGAGGAAAAATGCGATGCATAATTCTGTGCAACAAAACCTCCCAAATTGGGCACAATAACGCAATCATGCTTATACAAAAGCTCTGAAATTAGTTGTGTTATTTGATTGTATTTAAACATCTATCGGTTGGTAAATATAGGATATTTTAAATCGAGTTTAAGGTAAATATAAGAAAAAAGAAAAGAATACAACTAATTTATTAATAACCAAATAATTAACAATTTATGGAAATAATTGTAAAGAATGTTTTAAATTTACGGTCTATGTTAAGACCTATATATTATAAAAGCATATTCATTGCTGTTTTCATTTTATTTAATAATTCACTAGATGCTCAAAAAGCTGAATTAACTGCAAAAGAAATTGTTACTAAAATGCTCAAATCAATCAATGATGCTGAACGTTTTAAATACAATCTTAAAATTACAGAACGTGGCAAAAAAGGCATGAATCATTACGAATCTGCTGTAAAATTAAATCGCCACCCCCGAAAAATATATTTATACATAAAAGGTATCGAATTACTTTGGGTTCAAGGATGGAATAACAATAAAGCCTATGTAAAACCAAATTCATTCCCTTATTTCAATTTAAGTTTAGATCCATTAGGCTCATTAATGAGACAGGATCAACATCATAATTTAAATGATATGGGATTTGATTATTTCGGAAGTATTGTAGCCTTTATGGTAAAAAGGGTTGGTAATAATTTTGATGACTATTTTAAACTTGAAGCTAAAGAATATTATAACAACAGATCTTGCTATAAAATCAACATTAATAATAAAGATTTTGGATATGAAACATATACCGTTGGTGATTTAGAAAACCTAACTAGTATAGCTCGTAAATTGCACATCAGCGAATACATGATATTAGAATTAAATCCTAAGCTCAATGATTTTTTTGACATCTTAAAAAAAGGACAAACTTTAAAAGTGCCGAATGCTTATGCAAAGGACGTAACACTTTATGTTGATCAATTATATTTTTTGCCAGTTGGTGTAAAAGTGTCGGATGATAAAGGACTGTATGAACAATACGATTACCATTTCTTACAAGTAAATCCGAAAATTGAGGACGCTGAATTTACCAAAACATTTAAAGGATATAGATTCTAAATAAAATATGGGAGCAATTATCATTACAAAGAATACTGAATTAATGCAAAGGGTAATTGACGAAATTAAAACCTGTTATGACCCAGAAATACCCGTTGATGTATGGGAATTAGGATTGATTTACGAATTAGATTTAAATGACGAACATCATTTAAAAATAACCATGACTTTAACATCACCCAATTGCCCTGTAGCAGAAACGCTTCCAGCAGAAATTGAAAATAAATTAAAATTACTTCCAAACATTAATTCCACAGAGTTAAAATTAACTTTTGAGCCAACATGGACGAAAGACATGATGACTGAAGTGGCGCAACTCGAACTTGGATTTATGTAGTTTAAACCTTATGGAAAACGAAATAATCAATAAAGTAGCAAACAGTGGCTTAATAACTATTGATTTAGAAACCTATTATCCAAAAGGAACGCGTATCTTATTTGATATCAAACCATTATTATTTCATGAATTTGTTTTAAAAGAAAAAGATTTTCGTGAATTTATAAAGTCAAATGATTGGCATCACTATCAAGATTGCTACGTTGCCCTAACATGCTCAAACGACGCTATTGTACCAACATGGGCCTACATGCTCATAACAATTGCTTTAGAAGGAATTGCAAAAAAAGTTGTGTTTGGAAACTTAGAAACATTAGAAGCCATTTTGTTTGATGAGGTCATTACTCATATGAATCCTGAAATCTACACGGATCAAAGAATCGTTATAAAAGGATGTGGAAACTTACCCATTCCAAAACATGCTTACGTTCAACTGACCTCATTTTTAAAACCTCACGCTAAATCAATTATGTTTGGCGAACCTTGTAGCACGGTTCCATTATACAAAGCCCCTAAAATGTAACAAAATGGGGAAATTTAAAGTATTTAGTGTTTTAATAATTTCCTTAACCTTACAATGTTTTCATGGCTTTTCGCAAGAGGATGGCGGAATAAAATTAAGAAACAAACGAAAGAATCCATTAGTGAAAACACGAATTGGTATTTCTCCTGTGATTGGTTTATACAAACCCAATAAAAATCACACAAAAAATACACAGCAGAAAAAATCATTTTGCATTTCCGTTCGCGAAGAATTTCGACTAGATAAAACCAACCGCGAATTTTTAATGATCGGAGCAGAATACATGTTACATGGACTTAGTTTTAACTCCTATTATTTTTATAGCGACAGTTTAAAACTGTATAACAGAAACATGAATTATAAATATAATTTAACTCTACATGAAATTGATTTTCCAATCCTACTAAAGCACTCATTCCAAAAAGAAACAAATAAAATATATTCGTCCTATATCTTTGCTGGATATTGTTACAGATGGATGGTTGCAAGTCGTTTAAAAGTAGATTACAACGGTAACGAACTAATTAGTGCGAACCAAAAAATTACATTTAAATCGCCTGCATTTAATCCTGTAAACAGTTCTTTTTTTAGTGCCGGATTTGGAATTCAAAAAAACATACCTTTAGATTATAGAGCTTTTTTTGCTGAAGTTCAAGTCAGATATGGGTTATCACCTTTTTATTTCAATGATAGTTTTACTCCTTCTAGTTTATATACAACCAGCCATTTTATTCACGCAACAGTTGGTTATAAATTTTAAATCTACAACCACCAATTGTAGTTGTAGATTTAAAGCATCACTTACTTCAATTTAAAATTAACTGGTATGCTATACCTTACTCTTACAGCTATGCCATTGTTTTTTCCAGGTTTTTTCCAAGTTGGCATTTTATTAATTACCCTCAACACCTCTTCTTCACAACCAAATCCAATGCCTTTTAAAACTTTTGCACCTTCTACTTCTCCTAATTGATTAACGATAAAAGACACGTAAACAGTTCCTTCTCTACCAACTTCTCTTGCTAAATCAGGATAAACAATATGACTACCTACATATTGCAACACGCCATTTGGATTTGAATTAAACTCTGGCATTTCTTCCACTATGACATAATCTTTTGTGTCCAATTCTTTTTTCCCATCAGATTGAATTACTAAAGTACTCGTTGAAATAGTTGTTCCAGTTGATGTTCCAGTAGCTGTAGCTGTACCCTGACCAGTTAATACATTAGTAAGATTAACCGTTGTAGTTGTTACTGTATGATCTACAATATTAGGAACACCTCCTGATGGCGCAGCCGAACTATTGTCTACAGTTTTTGGTTCTTGCTTTTCAGGTTGTTTTGGTTCTTCCATTTTGTATTCAATAGTATACAATGAATCAACAGCATCTATCATCAACATTTGTTGCTGTTCTTCTGGACGATTATTTCTATTCATAACAAAAACACTTGTTCCTAATACAACTAATAAACCAATTAAGTAACCAAGTGATTTAAACAAAGAACTATCATAAGAGGCTCGAATAGCATATGCTCCATAATTTTTATTTCTGTCAGCAAAAATGATTTCATTTAATTTGGCTGCATTGTTTCCTAAGATTGTCATAACAGTAATTTTAAAAGGTTATTTTTTTGTGGAACTTTATTTGCAACTAAAGTTATTTCCTGATGTAAAAGTAAAAGCACAAAAAATAAAAAACCACACCTAATGCAGATGTGGTTTACTTTATTTAACAAGTGGTTTACTTTACCTCAAAAATGGTTACTGTTTTACACAAACTGCCGAACAAGTATCATTTGGATTTGATCCTACTTTAACAATATAATTCATATTAAGGGTTGTGCCACTTAAAGCTAAGTTGCCTGAACCACTTGCAAAACCAAGCGATGACATGTTTTGATAAGGAATTGAAATTGAATTACCAGCAACCGAAGCGCGAACTTGAGTCAGCATATTATAAAATTTATCAATCAAAATAGTGGATGAATTGGTTGTTGATTTACTAATAGAAATAGTGTAAGATGAGTTAATAATTTGGCTCGATTCGTTACACAACCAAACTCCAACATATTTATCTCTATCATCACTAGGAGTTGGCGATAACGGATCATCATTACTATCCGGTTTACAACTTACCATATAAAAAACCGAAAATAAAACTAAAGCATAAACTATTTTTTTCATTCTATAAAATTTATATAATCAAATTTAAACAAAAGAATTATGAATCAAATCAAATTTAAAATTATTAATTTAATGATGGATCAAAGGCATAATCACTATAAACTTTATAACTAGGATTGATGCTGCACAATGTTTTGCCCCATAACTCATCAGGTAATTCGGTTGTTAACGTTTGATAATTTTTAGTTTGAATAAACCATCTATCTTTTTCAATTTCAGTTTCTAATTGATTGGCGCTCCAACCTGTATATCCAATGTAAAAACGAATATCCGTTAACCTCAAGGTGCCATTTTCAATTAGGGTAGTCAATTCAAAAAAATTACCGCCCCAAAATACACCATTGGAAATCTCTATACTTTCAGAAATTTTTAAACCAAGCGTGTGCGTATAAAACAATTGATTAGGAGAAACTGGACCGCCCTCAAAAAGCGGAAAATGACCATTTTTCAAATGAGGAAAAATATCTTTTAATAGTAATCCATTCGGTTTGTTTAATACAAAACCAAGGCTACCATTACTATTATGTTCAGCCATATAAACAACTGAACGTTTAAAATAATCATCCTGCAAAAAAGGTTTCGCAATTAATATTTCTCCTGGCTTAATCAATCGCAATAATGCTTTATATTTGTGTAAATTTAAATAAAATGAGCGAAGTTAATCAGCATATTTCCAAATTAAGAGAAGATTTTTTAAAGGGAACCTTATCCGAACAAGATGTTAACCTTTTTCCTGATATTCAATTTGAAAAATGGATGCAGGAAGCTATTGAAGCAAAAGTTACAGAAGTTCAAGCTTGCACTTTATCAACCGTTTCTGCTGATTTAAAACCTAATTCGCGCATCATCTATTTAAGAGAATTTGCGAAACATGATTTTTATTTTTACACCAATTTTAATTCTAAAAAAGCACAAGACATTGCTTCCAATAATAATGTTTGTCTCACTTTTTTTTGGCCAGAGTTAGAAAGACAAATAAGAATTGAAGGAAAAGCATTTAAAGCATCTGATGAAAAAAGTGATGCGTATTTTAAAGTTAGACCGAGAGATTCTCAGATTGGTGCATGGAGTTCGCCTCAAAGCAAAAAAATTGCCAATAGAACTATTTTAGAAGACATCATATCCGTGACTTCAAATCTATTAGAAGGTAAAGAAATAAAGCGCCCTGATTATTGGGGAGGATACGTAATAAAGGCCAACTACTATGAATTTTGGCAAGGTAGAAAAAACAGATTACACGACAGAATTTGTTATACTTTAGAAAATCAAAATTGGAAAATTGAACGCTTAGCGCCATAAAAAATAATTATAAACTATTTACAAGATGAATAAACAAGAGAAAATAAAAAACTTTGACCCAAACAGTGTTGGTGATGTAAATGCTAGTATGTTTGGATTACCATTTAATATCAACGAATCAGAAACTGTTTTAATTCCAGTGCCTTGGGAAGTGACAGTTAGTTATGGCGGCGGAACAGCTGAAGGACCTGAGCAAATTTTTGATGCGTCTTTCCAAGTTGATTTATTTGATCCCATCGTAAAAGATGCATGGACACTTGGTATTGCGATGGATGACATTAATGAAGAATTAAAAGATAAAAGTGAAATTTATCGTCCTGTTGCCGAAATGATTATTGATAGGCAAAGTAATGGCGAACCCATTTCTGAAATATCAGAAATAAAAGACATCAATGAAGCTTGCAGAGAAATGAATGCTTGGGTAAAAAAAAGAGCTCTACATTTTTTAAAACAACATAAAACAGTCGGTTTATTGGGTGGTGACCACTCTACTCCACTTGGTTTAATGCAAGCCTTAAGTGAACATGTTGGTGAATTTGGAATTTTACAAATTGATGCACATGCTGATTTAAGAGATGCTTACGAAGGATTTGAATTTTCACATGCCTCAATTATGTTTAACGCTCTTAAAATCGAAAACGTCAAAAAATTAGTTCAAGTTGGAATCAGAGATTATTGCCAAGCTGAACTTGATATTATTAATAAACCAAATGGCAAAGTCAAAACATTTTTTGATAGAGACATTAAACAACAACAATACAAAGGTGCAACATGGCATAGCATTTGTGAAACCATCATCAACGAATTACCTCAAACTATTTATTTAAGTTTTGATATTGATGGCTTAGATCCTAAATTATGTCCAGGCACTGGAACACCCGTTGCTGGAGGATTTGAAACCGACCAAGTATTGTATTTATTAGAAATGGTTGTGGCGTCAGGCAAAAAAATAATTGCCTTTGATATTAATGAAGTAGGTGGTGAAGATGAATGGAACGCCAATGTGGCATCTCGGTTATTGTACCGCATTGCAAACTTGGTGATGTTGAGTCAAGGGAAAGCGACTTCTTTAAATTAAAAACACGATTTAATAAAGCATAAGAATATTAACAAGTATTGAATCATAAAGCTAACAAATAAAAAAGCCACAAAACATTGGTGGCTTTTTTTATTACCTAAAACCTAAACTCTACTTTACTAGCTTAATCGTTTTCATTAAATAACCATCGCTATTATACAATGATAAATTATAAAACCCTTTAGCCAAGCTAGAAGTTTTTATTTTTTCTAAGTTACTATTGATTTCGCCTCTAAAAAGTTCTCTGCCTAATCCATCAACCAATACATAATTCAATGAAAAATTTTTATCCGAAGTTACTTCAATATTTAACTCATCATTTATAGGATTAGGATAAAAATTAATATTTAAGTTACTTTCAATTTGCTTAATACTCGTTATGTTTTGAGGAATAACATTAAAATGACTCATTAAAAACCCAGAGGACATGCGCAGAACGCTTGATGAATCGCAATAAGTATCTGTACAAGTAACGGTGCCGGCACTTGCAGAAACTGTTAAGCAAACCACGTAAGCTCCAGGTGGAGAGTACGTATGCGAT
>JBIISW010000198.1:0-3961 GCA_044340865.1 Bacteroidia bacterium
CGTATCATTCTCTTTAGCTTACAAAGCAAAGGATATGAAAGCAGGGACAAAAACATTAGCTCAAACGGGTAAAGAAATTTTTGAAGAAAAATGTTCGTTATGTCATGGTAATGATGGAAAATTAGGTCTAAGTGGTGCTAAAAATTTAGCTATCACAACTTTAAATCATGAAGGTATTGTTGAGATTATTACAAATGGAAAAAATGCCATGGTTTCTTACAAAAATACCTTATCAGCCGAACAAATTGAATCGGTTTCATCTTACATCGAAACTGATTTAAAAGGGAAATAATCCTTTTCACTGAATGAAAAAAGTACTTAACGTTACCGAAAAAGAGATTGAAACAGCTGTATTAATTGGTGTTATAAATAAACAACAAAACGAAGCACTGTCATTTGAATATTTGCATGAATTGGCTTTTTTAGCTGAGACCTATGGCGTTGTTACAAAAAAAACATTTACACAAAAACTAGAAAAAGCTGATAAAGCAACTTTTATTGGAAAAGGGAAGTTAGCAGATGTAAAAGCCTATATCGTTGAAAATAAAATTTCGGTAGTTATTTTTGATGATGAATTATCTCCTTCTCAACAGCGAAATTTAGAGACGGAATTAGGCGTAAAAATAATAGATAGAACAAATTTAATTTTAGAAATTTTTTCGCAACGTGCACAAACTGCTCATGCTCGAACGCAAGTTGAATTAGCACGCCAAAAATATTTACTGCCACGCTTAACTGGTATGTGGACTCACTTAGAAAGACAGCGCGGTGGAACAGGCACGCGTGGAGGAGCTGGTGAAAAAGAAATTGAAACAGATAGACGTATTTCGCGCGATAGGATTGCACAACTCCAAGATGATTTAAAAATTATTGATAAACAAATGGCCACACAACGAAAAAATCGTGGCGAATTTGTAAGAGTTGCACTAGTTGGTTATACCAATGTTGGCAAATCAACCATCATGAATTTAATGAGTAAAAGTGATGTGTTTGCTGAAAATAAATTATTCGCAACACTTGATACTACTGTAAGAAAAGTAACCATTGAAAATTTGTTTTTTTTATTGTGCGACACTGTTGGATTTATTCGTAAACTTCCAACACAATTAGTTGAAAGTTTTAAAAGTACCTTGGATGAAGTTCGTGAAGCAGATTTACTCATACATGTTGTAGACATTTCTCACCAAAATTTTGAAGATCATATTAACGTTGTTAAACAAACACTTATCGATATTGGTGCTGGCGACAAGCCAACTATTTTAGTGTTTAATAAAATAGATGCATTTACATTTGTGAAAAAAGATGAAGATGATTTAACTCCAGCTACTAGAGAAAATATTTCGTTAGAGGAGTTAAAAAACACATGGATGAAAGATTTAAATGAAAATTGTTTATTCATTAGTGCTCATCAAAAAACTAATATGGATGAATTAAAAAAAACAATTTACGATACAGTAAAAGCCATACACATCAAACGATTTCCTTATAATAACTTATTTTATTAAAATTTAAACTCATATGAAAATTGCCATTGGAAGTGACCACGCAGGTTTTGAATTAAAAGAACAATTAATTAATTACTTAAAAGAGAAAAACAGTTCTATTTTTGACAAAGGATGTTTTAGTTTAGAAAGAGCGGATTATCCTGATTTTGGGCACGCTGTGGCCTTATCTGTTTTAAATAAGGAAGTTGACTTTGGTATATTGATGTGCGGAAGTGGGAACGGAATTAACATGAGTGCTAATAAACATGCTGGTATACGTGCTGCATTATGCTGGAACCAAGAGATAGCTTCATTAGCAAGATTACATAATGATGCTAATATTTTAGTGTTGCCAGCACGATATATTACTCTAGAAGAAGCAAAAAAATGCGTTGATGCTTTTTTTGACAACCCTTTTGAAGGCGGGAGACACGCTGATAGAATTAAAAAAATAGATTGCTAGCTATCGTATAAAGATTTCTTTTCTGAAATTTTACTTAACAATTTCGTAACATTAAGGTTATATTAATGATACATTAATATGTTTTTTTTGCGCTCAGTTAATATATACTTTACATGAAAAAAACATTTATTTTACCTGCTGTTATTGTTTTGTTTACACAAACTTATTTTTCTCAAGTTATTTCTAATGATAGTTTAGCGAAAGAACTACTTGCTTTAAGAAAAGAAATTCAGCTTCTAAAACCGAGCTTAACATCAACTGCGATTGCTAATACAACCGTAGAAAAAAAATCTGGATGGTACGAAAAAATTAACATTCGAGGTTATGTCCAAGTAAGATATAATCGTTTATTTGAAACAAACCCTGATTTAAAAAGTGATCAAGGTGATAAATCCATTGGGAACTTTGGAGGCTTTTTTATAAGACGAAACCGCCTTATCATAAGCGGCCAACTAAGTGATCATGTGTATTTTTACATTCAACCAGACCTTGCATCATCTGCATCGACAACGAGTTTACATTTTGCGCAAATAAGAGATGCTTACTTTGACGTATCCTTAGATAAAAACAAAGAATTTAGATTTAGAATAGGGCAAAGTAAAGTACCTTATGGCTTTGAAAATATGCAATCAAGTCAAAACAGACTTCCTTTAGATAGAAATGATGCTTTAAATAGTGCCGTTGCAAACGAACGAGATCTTGGAGTGTTTTTCTATTATGCACCCAAAAAAGTAAGAGAACTCTATAATTCATTAGTGAATGACGGATTAAAGGGGTCTGGAGATTATGGTATTTTTGGTGTAGGATTGTATAATGGTCAAACGGCTAATAAACCAGAAATAAATAATAATTCACATTGGGTTGCACGATTATCTTACCCTTTTAAATTAAGAAATCAAATTATTGAGCCAGGCATACAAATGTACAGCGGCCAATACAAACTAGACCAAACAACTACAGGAGTTAAGAAAAATGCAACATTAGACTATTTAGACGAGCGAATGGCGGCATCATTTATTGTATATCCAAAACCATTTGGTATACAAGCAGAATACAATGTCGGGAAAGGCCCGCAATATGATTTTGTAAAGGATAGTATTTCAACAAAAGATTTAAAAGGTGGTTACGTGACTCTAAGTTATTTAATCAAGGTGAAAAAACAAATCATAATCCCATTTGCTCGATATACATTTTACGAAGGAGGAAAAAAGTTTGAACTTGATGCGCGAGCTTATAATGTAAAAGAATTTGAAGGAGGAATAGAGTATCAACCATTCAAAAATTTTGAAATTACAACGAGCTGGGTTCATTCTGAGAAATGGACTTCAGATAAAGCGAAAAAAGATAATTTTCAAGTCGGCTCTTTCTTAAGAATTCAATGTCAATTAAATTTTTAATTAACTTTACCTTAACATCAACTACGGCTAAACTAAATATATTTACCACGGTAAAAAAACAACTTAACTATGACAACAACCTTAATTATTTTTTTAGTAATATGTCTTGTACTAGCTTGTACATTTGAATTCGTTAATGGCTTTCACGATACGGCTAATGCTGTAGCAACAGTTATTTATACGAACTCCATGAAACCTACAACAGCCGTAGTTTATAGTGGTATTTTAAACTTTATTGGCGTAATGACCGGTGGTATTGGTGTAGCAATGGGTATTGTAAACTTATTACCAATGGAGGTACTTGTTGATAGTAATGTCTTCCATGGCATCGCTATGATTCTTGCTTTATTACTGTCTGCTATTATTTGGAATTTAGGAACTTGGTATTTTGGATTACCTGCTTCAAGTTCTCATACATTAATTGGTTCTATTTTAGGGATTGGTATCGCTTTTTATTTTTTGCCAGGAAATGTTGGTGGAAGTGCTGTAAACTGGGATAAAGCAAAAGATACAGGTTGGGCTTTATTAGTTTCTCCTTTTGCAGGATTTGCGGCTGCAATCGTAATCATGTTTATTTTTAAACGATTTGTAAAAAACGATTTATTTTACAAGGAACC
>JBIISW010000062.1:0-13738 GCA_044340865.1 Bacteroidia bacterium
TACTTTTTTACTGTAAGAATCGGGATCATCTCCATCAGGAAATAATAAAACCCTTACATTCATGCCTTCTTCCAGTATTAAATCAATTCCTCTAAAACTCGCTTTAATTCCAGCTAAATCACCATCGTATAAAATGGTGATATTTTTGGTAAAACGATGAATTAGTTTTATTTGCTCAACGGTTAAAGATGTACCACTTGATGCTACAACATTTTCAATACCGGATTGATGCATTGAAATGACATCTGTATATCCTTCTACTAAAAAACAAATATCCTCTTGAATGATTGTTTTTTTTGCTTGAAACAAACCATAAAGTGTTTTACTTTTATCGTAAATATCGGTTTGTGGAGAGTTTATATATTTTGCTTGTTTTTTATCATTCGTTAAAATTCTACCGCCAAATCCAATTACTTTTCCAGTAATGTTATGAATTGGAAACATAACTCTTCCTGTGTACCTATCAAAGATATCAGCAACGGTTATTGGATTTCCTTCAACATGATTGTTTGATAAAATAGACATGCCTGTTTTAACTAAATACTCTGGCTTGTAACTATTTTTTACGGCTGTTTCAGAAAATTTACGACGTTCTTCAGAACTATAACCTAATTGAAATTTATCAATTGTTGTTTGAGAAAAGCCTCTTTCTGTAAAATAACCTAAACCAATAGAGCGTCCTAAATCATCGTTCAATAATAAATCGGTGAAATATTTTTGCGCATATTGCATAACGATATACAAACTTTCTTTTTCGTTTTGTTGCGCTTTTTCTTCGTTTGTTACTTCCTTTTCTACAACCTCAATGCCATATTTATTGGCTAAATATTTTAATGCTTCTGGATATGATAAACTTTCATGATCCATAATAAAATTTACAGCTGTGCCTGATTTGCTGCAACCAAAACATTTGTAAATTCCTTTTGCAGGAGATACAGTGAATGATGGAGATTTTTCGCCATGAAAAGGGCACAAACCTAATAAATTTGAACCACGTTTTTTTAATGTGATAAAATCACCAATAACATCCTCAACACGGGCAGCATCAATAATTTTATCTATGGTAAATTTAGGAATCAAGGCAACTTATTTAACGATATAAATATACTCTCAAAATATGTATTTTAGAAAATTTATATAAAGCTATATTTGAGTCATTTAGCTTTATATTTTTGGTGTTTATCTTATTCTATTCAATTGTTTACCATTTACATTTGCAACTAGGGGACATTTGAACAGTCGCTTTTGGCAATAAATTAGTAATGTAGAGTTGTGTATCATCACTAATTAAAATGTTTCGAAGATCGAGAATCTTAAGTGATTTCAGATTCTTGAGCGTTGAAGGGTATTCGTTAAAATCATTACTCCATAAATCTAACATTTCGAGGTTTTCTAAATTTCCAATTTGAGGCGGTAGTGTTTCTATGTCGTTTTGGTTTAGGTTTAAGTATTTTAAATGGGTTAGTTTTCCGATTGTTTTTGGTATAATTTTTAAACCTGTTTTACTACATGCTAAATATTGTAATTGATTTAATAATGCGATACTGTCTGGTAATTCTTCAATTTTATTTTTACTAATATCTAAATACTGTAAGTTTTTAAATCTTAATATTTCCATTGGAAATGATTTCAAATGACTTTTTCTTAATACAAGCTTTATAACGGCATCTGGATTTTTCATGCCATCTTCGATAGATGTGACGCTTGTTAACGTGTCAAGCGTAAGTGAATCTAGTAATTGCGCATGAGATGTTTTAAAAAGAAAACTAAAAAATAATACTAACACCAATTGACTGGAAGTAAGGGATTTTATTTTAAATATTTTCGCAAGCAATTTTATCATTAGCTAATTGTACTTTAAGTTCATCTAAGTTATTAAATTTTATTTCATTTCTTAAATGTTGGATAAATTCAATTTTAATGACTTGGCCATAGATATCATTATTAAAATTAAAAATATGCACTTCAATTTTTTGCGATGGGTTGTTATCAGTTGTAGGATTATATCCAATATTGAGCATGCCTTTGTAAGTCGTGTTTTCAATAATCACATTGACAGCATAAACGCCATTTTTTGGCCTTATTTTATCAAGGTCATTTATATTTATATTGGCCGTAGGGTAGCCAATTGTTCTTCCTAATTGTTTTCCTTTTACAACTTCACCAGTTATAAAAAACGAATAGCCTAAATAATTATTGGCTTCTTCGATATTTCCTATTTCAATAGCTTTTCTAATTCGAGTGCTACTAATGTTTAATTGATTTATTTCTTCTGCAGAAATTTCTTCAATATCAAAATTGTAATCAAATGAAACTTGTTTCAATGAATTAATATCACCCTCTCTATTTGATCCAAAACGATGGTCGTAACCTATGACAATAATTTTAGTATTTAGTTTTTTGGCAATAATTTCAGAAACGTACTCTTCAGCGCTCATTTTAGAAAATTCTAAATCAAAAGGAAAAACGAGGACATTATCAATTCCAAATTGATTTAATAAATCACATTTTTCTTGTGTCGTGGTAATGAGTCTTAAATCGTGTTGTTCAGGAAATAAAATTTTTCGGGGATGCGGATCGAACGTAAATAAAAGTGTTTCACCACCATGCTTTTTTTTAAGCTCGACTAATTTTTTAATGATTTTTTGATGTCCTAGATGTACACCGTCAAACGTACCGATTGTAAGAATGGTGTTTTTTAAATCAACGATTTCAGATATGTTGTTGTATAAGCGCACAGAAAGGGTAAATATACGATTAAAAGAGATGATTTAGATTGTTTTTACTTAAAAAGAGTGTTTGAAATCTCTCAAATTATGTATTTAGATGTGATGATATATCACACTACCAATAGGGCAGTATATATTACTGAAAAATTCATTAAATTTGTTTTCATTATTGGAAAATTGTATGTTAGAAAAAATAAATAGTCTTTTGGCTGAAGTCGAAGAATTTTCAGCAAAAAGTAAAGAGCACGTTGAAGAGTATAGAATTAAATGGCTAAGTAAAAAAGGCCAAATAACATCTTTGTTTGATGATTTTAAAACAGTTGCTCCAGAAATTAAACGCGAAGTTGGTCAGAAATTAAATGAGCTTAAATTAAAAGCACAAGATAAAATTAATGCAATAAAGGAATCATTTGAATCTCAAAATGATTTGCATGTTTCAACGCAATTTGATTTAACAACACCATCAGATCCAAGTATTACATTAGGTTCTCGTCATCCTTTGTCTATTGTGAAAAATCAAATTATTGATGTGTTTGCTCGCATTGGTTTTACAGTAAGTGATGGTAGAGAAATTGAAGATGATTGGCATAATTTTACCGCTCTAAATACTCCCGAAAATCATCCTGCACGTGATATGCAAGATACCTTTTACGTTAATA
Source organism: Bacteroidia bacterium (assembly GCA_044340865.1). Taxonomy (GTDB): domain Bacteria; phylum Bacteroidota; class Bacteroidia; order B-17B0; family Aurantibacillaceae; genus UBA4416. Next base: position 3,389 of record JBIISW010000062.1, read on the forward strand.
TTAATCCTGAAATGGTATTACGGACACAAACATCTTCTGTTCAAGTGCATGTCATGGAAAGTCAGCAACCCCCAATTAGAACGATATCTCCAGGTCGCGTTTATCGCAATGAAGCTATTAGCGCTCGTGCGCATTGCCAATTTCATCAAATTGAAGGATTGTATATTGATGAACATGTTTCGTTTGCAGATTTAAAACAAACTTTAAACTTTTTTGCGAAAGAATTATTTGGAACAGAAACCAAAATAAGAATGCGACCAAGTTATTTTCCATTTACAGAGCCAAGTGCAGAGGTGGATATCAGTTGTACGCTTTGTAAGGGTGATGGTTGCAATGTTTGTAAGCACACAGGTTGGGTTGAAATTTTAGGTTGTGGCATGGTAGATCCTCAAGTTCTTGAAAATTGCGGCATAGATAGTAAAAAATACACAGGCTTTGCTTTTGGTATGGGAATAGAAAGGATTACGATGTTGAAGTATCGTGTGAAAGACTTACGTTTATTTTTTGAAAATGATGTTCGTTTTCTAAATCAATTTTCAGGCGAGTAGTTTGTGGGAAATAAATCGCGAAAAGAAATTCTATTAGACATGCTAGAAACAGATTCTCAAGATGTGTTTCTAAATTATGCTTTAGCGATGGAGTTTTTAGGCGAACGAAATTTTAAAGAGGCTGAGGCTCAGTTTCAAAAAACCTTAAATTTTAACACTGATTATTTGCCTTGTTTTTATCAATTAGGGCAGGTTTATGAAAAATTAAATCAGGATGTTTTAGCTATTGAGTTTTACAACAAGGGAATTGAATTAGCAAACAAACAAGGGAATAAAAAAGCATTAGGGGAATTAAAAGAAGCGCTTTGGTTATTGCAAGATTAAAAACATAAATTTCAATCTGCATTTTTTAAATGAGTTCATTTATTTTTGAGAGGTGAGTGATGGCATCATCAATGCTTTTTACTCCTTCGATGGTTAACCATAATTTTGCATTTGATTCTTTTAATTGAGTTTGCTTGTGACTTTTTTGCGCATACAACATGACTGCTTTAAACATGGGAGAGTTGTAATATTCACTGTCTTGTTTGCTTAAAAAATAGCATAACATCTTCCCATTCTTCAACGTCATTTTTTCAAATCCTAATTTCATGGCTGCCCAACGCATTCTAACAACATTAATTAATTCAATGGCTTCATTTGGTATTGGCCCAAATCGATCTCTGATTTTAAATTTAAAATTTTCTAATTCACTTTCGTTAGTTACATTATCTAATTCTCTATACAGCAATAAACGCTCTGTTAAATTACTGACATAACTATCAGGAATGAGTAATTGTAAATCCGTATCAACGACTGTTTCTCTTACAAATTGACGAGAGAATTTAGACTTATCAGCATCAGCACTTTCTCCAGGTTCTATAATTTCTTGGTACCAATGTTCTTGTTTTAATTCTTCAATGGCTTCGTTTAATATTTTCATATAAGTATCAAAGCCCATGTCGTTAATAAATCCGCTTTGTTCTCCTCCTAATAAATTTCCCGCTCCGCGAATATCTAAATCGCGCATAGCAATTTGAAAACCACTACCTAAATCACTAAATTCTATAATCGCTGTTAATCTTTTTCGGGCTTCCGAACTTAAACTGATAAATGGCGGTGTGAGTAAATAACAAAAGGCTTTTTTATTACTTCGCCCCACGCGCCCGCGCATTTGATGTAAATCACTTAATCCAAAATTTTGCGAATCGTTTATAATAATTGTATTTGCATTACTTATATCTAAACCAGATTCTATGATTGTTGTAGCAACTAATACATCGTATTCTCCTTCTATAAAACTAAACATAACGTCTTCGAGCTTGTCCCCCTCCATTTGTCCATGTCCAAAGGTTACTCTTGCTTCAGGAACTAATCTTTGAATGATTCCTGCTACTTCAGCAATATTTTGAACTTTGTTATGCACGAAATAAACTTGTCCACCTCGACTCATTTCGTAAGCTACAGCATCTCTTATTGCTTCTTCGCTAAATGACATAAGTTCTGTATGAACTGGGTAACGATTGGCCGGAGGGGTGCTAATGACAGATAAATCTCGGGCGCCCATCAAACTGAATTGTAAGGTTCTCGGAATGGGTGTTGCAGTTAATGTTAGCGTGTCAACAGTTGTTTTAAATGTTTTTAATTTATCTTTTATACCTACTCCAAACTTTTGTTCTTCATCAATAATCAGTAAACCTAAATCTTTAAACTTAATATCTTTTCCAACAATTTTATGTGTGCCAATTAAAATATCAATTTTACCTTCAGATGTTTGGTGTATAATTTCTTTAACTTCCTTGGCACTTCTGAAACGATTGATGTAACTGACATTACAAGGCAAATCTTTTAATCGTTCACTAAAAGTTTTAAAATGTTGGTAAGCTAAAATGGTTGTAGGTACTAATATGGCAACTTGTTTACTGTCGCATACAGCCTTAAATGCAGCACGTACCGCAATTTCTGTTTTCCCAAATCCAACATCACCGCACACCAATCTATCCATCGGATGCGGTTTTTCCATATCTCTTTTTACGTCAGCTGTTACTTTTATTTGATCGGGAGTGTCTTCGTATATAAAGGAAGCTTCTAATTCGTGTTGTAAATAATTATCTTGTGGATAACGGTGTCCGGCTTGCGCTTTTCGCTTGGCGTATAATTTGATTAAATCGTAGGCAACTTCTTTTACATTTTTCTTTGTTTTTTGTTTTAATGTACTCCACGTTGTTGAACCAATTTTATCAATGCGAGGCACATTTCCTTCTTTGCCAGTGTATTTACTAATGCGATGTAAACTGTGAATACTGACATATAAAAAATCATTGTCTTTATAAACTAATTTTACGGCTTCCTGCTGTATGCCATTGGTTGTAATTTTTACGAGTCCGCCAAATCGCCCAATGCCATGATCGATATGTGTAACGAAATCTCCTGGATTCAATGATGAAATTTCTTTGAGCGTTAACGATTCAGAAGTTTTATAACGTGTTTCTTTGAGGTTAAATCGATGATAGCGTTCAAATACTTGGTGATCGGTATAACATGCTATTTTTAAATCATGATCAATAAATCCTTCATGTAGATTTATTTTGATGTGCTCTATTAACCCCTCAGTCGTTCTATGCTCTTTAGAAAGTAAGTCGTTAAAAATAGTATTTAAACGATCAGCTTGCTTTGTATTTTCTGTAGTTAAATAATTTTTATACCCTTTGGCTTTATTTGATTTTAAATCATTAATAAGCATATCAAAATTCTTACTAAACTGAGGTTGCAAACTTTGATTAAAAGTTATTTCTTGTTTAGCAAGGTAATTTGTTAAGCCAAATTCAATTAGTTGATAGTTTTTGATTTGATTTAAAAAATCGTCCCCAGTAATTTGTAGTTCATCAGGAGAAATACGTTTTATGGTTGAATCTAAGTTTTGGAATAATGATGCTGTTTTAGAAAATAATTTATCTATATAATCTTTTGTGTAAATAATATCATCAAAGCATAATAGGGTTTCATTTGTTACATAATCAAATAAAGATTTTCTAATTTCAATAACTTGCGAAGAATTGATATCAGGAATGATAGTTACAAAATCATAGCTGTGATTAGATAACTGCGAAACAGGATCAAATGTTTTGATGGCGTCCACATCATTTCCAAATAGTTCAATTCGATAGGGCAGTTCGTGCGCAAATGAGTAAACGTCAATGATTCCGCCTCTTACTGCATATTGTCCTGGCTCGGAAACAAAGTCACACAATTCAAAGTCATAACTTTGTAAAAATTCTTGAATAAAATCAATGCTTAATTTTTCACCTTTTTTTATGATGAGTGTATTTTGATTGAGACTTGTTTTGGAGGCAACTTTCTCAGCTAATGCAGCAGCATAAGTCACAACAATCCCTGAGTAATTTTCTTTGCTTAATACACTCAAGGTTTCTGCTCTTTCTTGAACAGATGCATTACTTGTTTTTTCGTCTTTGTAAGGGACTTTGTAACTTTCAGGAAAATAATGGATGTGTTTTTCCGGAAGTAAAGTTTGTAAGTCGTTTAATAGATAGGCGGCTTTTTCTTTGTCGTTGCAAACAATTAGTAGGTTGTGAGTTGAATTTTGAAAAATATCATTTACTAAAAAGGCAAACGAAGACCCTCGTAAACCTGAAAAAAATACATTTGTATTAAAGTTTACTTGCTTTTTTTGTAATTCGCTCCAAAACTTACCGTTCCACCACATTTAATGGTCGTAAATTTAGCCTTATTTTTAAGAAATAGACCACTTATAAATTGAATTTTAAAAAATTTAGCTACATTTAATTTCTAATTGATTGATGCGTTTTATTTAAGGTTAAACGTTATAGCAAACAAACATGGTATGGCAAAAAAAGAAAAAAAAAGTTTAGAATTTTTTACAGATTGGAAATATGAACCTGCTCTAGAATCAACGGATCATATTCGATTAAAGAAACAATACGATTTGTTTATCAATGGTAAATTTGTAAAGCCTAACTCTGGTAAATATTATGACACCATCAATCCTGCTACAGAAGAAAAAATTGCTAGTATTGCTGATGCGAATGCTAAGGATGTTGATATTGCTGTAAAGGCCGCAAAAAATGCCTATGACAAAACATGGAGTAAAATGCCCGCGAAAGAACGTGCCAAATATATTTTTAGAATTGCGAGATTAATTCAAGAAAAAGCGCGTGAGCTATCAATTATCGAAACGATGAATGGGGGAAAAGCAATTCGTGAAAGTAGAGATATTGATGTTCCATTAGCGGCTAATCATTTTTTTTATTACGCGGGATGGGCAGATAAATTAGAATATGCCTTTCCAAATCGTCATCCGAAATCATTAGGTGTTGCTGGACAAATTATTCCTTGGAATTTCCCATTATTAATGGCTGCTTGGAAAATAGCCCCAGCTTTGGCAACTGGAAATACAGTTGTTTTAAAGCCTGCAGAAACGACTCCCTTAACCTGTTTGAAGCTTGCTGAAATTATTCAAGAAAGTGGTTTGCCAGATGGTGTTGTGAATATTGTAACAGGTTTTGGCCCAACAGGTGCAGCTATTGTAAATCATCCTTTAGTCAATAAAATTGCTTTTACTGGAAGCACGGCTGTTGGAAAATGGATACAAAAGTCTATTGCAGGAACAGACAAAAAATTAACACTTGAGTTAGGTGGCAAAGCGGCAAACATTATTTTTGAAGATGCTCCAATTAATCAAGCTGTAGAAGGAATTGTAAATGGTATTTTCTTTAATCAAGGACATGTGTGTTGTGCAGGTTCTCGTTTGTTTGTTCAAGAAAGTGTGGCAGATGAAGTCATCCACAAATTGAAAAATCGTTTAGAAACATTAATTGTGGGAGATCCGATGGATAAGAATACAGACATTGGCGCTATTAATTCTAAAATGCAATTGAATAAAATTAATGAGTACATAAAAATTGGATTGAATGATGGTGCAGATATGTATCAAAGTCAATGTTCCATTCCTAAGAAAGGCTATTTTGTTAAACCAACATTGTTTTTAAATACTTCACAATCTCATCGTATTTCTCAAGAAGAAATTTTTGGACCTGTATTAGCTATTCAAACATTTAGAACCATTGAAGAAGTTATTGAAAAGGCAAACAATATTCCTTACGGATTAAGTGCAGGCGTATGGACAGATAAAGGCTCTCGTATTTTTAACATGACTCAAAAATTAAGAGCTGGTGTTGTATGGGCAAACACTTACAATAAATTTGATCCCACATCTCCTTTTGGTGGTTATAAAGAAAGTGGATTTGGTAGAGAGGGCGGGTTGCATGGATTGATGCCGTATTTAAAGTTTTAAAATAAGTTAGTGATTTTTTAGTTTAAGCTTTTTGAAGCTAAAAAATACTAAACAATTAAACTCAAACAACAAATTAAAAATGGAACGAATAGAAGTTTTAAAAACATATAAAATATTTATTGGCGGTCAATTTCCTCGCACTGAAAGTGGACGCTATTACTCATTAAAATTAAAAAATAACATGACAGTAAACGTTAGTTTATCTTCTCGAAAAGATTTTAAAAATGCGGTTGTTTCGGCTCGAGGAGCTTTTAGTTCTTGGAGTTCACGAGCGGCATTTAATCGTGGTCAAATTTTGTATCGAATTGCTGAAATGTTGGAAGGTAGAAAAGAACAATTTCTAGAAGAGTTGAAACAACTAGGTTATTCTGCTACGAAAGCAAAAAAAGAAATGGAGCAGTGTGTTGATAGGTTAGTCTATTATGCAGGTTGGGCTGATAAATACCAACAATTGCATAGTTCCGTCAATCCAGTTGCTACGTCACATTTTAATTTCTCAGTGCCAGAACCAATGGGAGTAGTGGCCATTATGGCTGATGAATCAACTGCATTATTAGGTTTAATTTCAGTGATAGCACCTTGCATTGTTGGAGGAAATACGTGCATTGTTTTAGCTTCTGAAAACAAACCAACCTGTGCCATCACATTTGCTGAGGTATTAGCAACAAGTGATGTGCCAGCAGGTGTTATAAATATATTAACTGGAAATAGAAAAGAATTGCACACACATTTTTCATCCCACATGGATGTGAATGCGGTTATTAATTCTAATTCCGACAAAGAGTTTAATAAAACCATTGGAGAAAATGCTTCTCTTAATGTGAAACGTATTTTTATTTGGGATAAAAATTGGAGTGAAGAAAAAGAACAAGGACCTTATTTTATTACTGATTTACAAGAAATTAAAACGACTTGGCATCCGATTGAAAACATAGGTATTTCAGGTATAAAATATTAGTATTTAATCATCTATTTTCAAGGCGGAGTGTTGCTAACAATTTAACACTTTATGTTAAAAATTAAATAAGATATCATTCTCTTTATACCCTACCTTAGTTTTTAGATTATGGCAAAAACAATAGAGGTTAAAGAAACCCCGTTAATGAAACAATACAACGACATCAAGGCGAAATATCCTGATGCTATTTTACTGTTTAGAGTTGGCGATTTTTACGAAACATTTGGTGAAGACGCTGTTAAAGCTTCGAAAATATTGGGCATCACATTGACTAAACGTGCTAATGGTCAAGCCACACATATTGAATTAGCTGGATTTCCGCATCATTCTGTAGATACGTATTTACCAAAATTAGTTCGTGCTGGATATAGAGTTGCGATTTGTGACCAATTAGAAGATCCTAAATTAACGAAAAGCATTGTAAAACGTGGTGTTACAGAGTTGGTTACGCCGGGAGTTACATTCAACGATAAAGTTCTTGAACATAAAACAAATAATTTTTTATCCAGTATTTATTTCGAAAAAGATAAAGCAGGCATTTCTTTTTTAGATGTTTCAACAGGTGAATTTCTTATTGCTGAAGGAACTTTAACGTATATTGAAAAGCTCATTCAAACGTTTAAACCAAATGAAATTTTAGTTGAAAAAAACAAACGACAAACACTTGTTAATTTAATTGGCGAAAACTTTTATATTTTTGGGTTAGATGATTGGGCATTTAAATACGATTTTGGTTACGAATCATTAGTCAAACAATTTGGAACAAACTCTTTAAAGGGTTTTGGCATTGAGCAATTTAATCATGCTATCACATCTTGCGGAGCAATGTTGCATTATTTAGGTGAAACAAAACACGATAAATTACAACACATTACAACTATTTCTCGTATTGAAGAAGATCAATATGTGTGGCTTGACCGTTTTACAGTTCGCAATTTAGAATTGTTTGGATCAAGTCATGATAATGGTAAATGTTTAATAGATGTCATTGATCATACTGTAACACCAATGGGATCAAGACTTTTGAAGCGTTGGTTGGCTTTACCTTTAAAACAGGTAGATTTAATCAAAGAGCGATTAGAAGTTGTTGATTTTTATATTGAACAAAAAGCGCAACAAGAAGAATTAAGAATACTACTCAAAGATGTTGGAGATTTAGAACGTTTGATTTCAAAAGTTTCGGCGGGAAAAATAAATCCAAGAGAGTTAGTTCAATTAAAGCGTTCATTAACACTTATTGAAGGGGTCAAAACATTGATTTCGAACAGTGAAAATAAATCCCTCAAAAAAATTAATGACCAATTAAATGCATGTGTTGTAATGCGCAACCGATTGGATGCCGAGCTAAACGAAGAAGCTCCTATTTTATTGAATAAGGGAAATGTCATTAATATAGGTGTGGATGCTGAACTTGATGAATTAAGAGCTATTGCTTATTCTGGTAAAGATTATTTATTACAAATACAGCAAAGAGAAATTGAGCGAACTGGTATTTCATCTTTAAAGGTATCTTATAATAATGTGTTTGGTTATTATTTAGAAGTTACCAATGTTCATAAAGACAAAGTGCCAACTGATTGGATTCGAAAGCAAACACTAACAACGGCAGAGCGTTACATAACACCAGAATTAAAAATTTACGAAGAAAAAATACTAGGTGCGGAAGATAAAATCGCGGTATTAGAACAAACTATATACGCTAATTTAGTGAGAGACTTAATTGAATACATTGTTCCAATACAATTAAATGCCAATTTAATCGCGCGACTTGATAGCTTATCCTCTTTTTCTGTATTAGCGATAGCCAATAATTACAGTAAGCCAATGATGAATGATTCATTTGCTTTAAATATTGTTGATGGTAGACATCCTGTGATAGAAAAGCAATTACCGATTGACGAAAGTTACGTTAGTAATTCTGTTTTTTTAGATAATGAAACGCAACAAATTATGATGATTACAGGACCTAATATGAGCGGTAAATCTGCCTTATTAAGACAAGTTGCATTAATTACATTGATGGCTCAAATTGGCAGTTATGTCCCCGCAAAATCGGCTGAAATTGGCATCGTCGATAAGATTTTTACACGAGTAGGGGCAAGCGATAACATCTCTTCGGGCGAATCAACGTTTATGGTTGAAATGAATGAAACAGCTAGTATTTTAAATAATTTAAGTAATCGCAGTTTAATATTATTAGATGAAATTGGACGAGGCACTTCCACCTATGATGGTATTTCAATAGCTTGGGCCATTGCCGAGTACATACATTCGCATCCAATGCATAAAGCAAAAACCTTGTTTGCAACTCATTACCATGAGTTGAATGAAATGTCAACGTATTTTTCACGCATTAAAAATTATAATGTATCGGTTAAAGAATTAAATAATAAAATTATTTTTTTAAGAAAATTACAAGAGGGAGGAAGTGAACATAGTTTTGGAATTCATGTAGCTCGTATGGCCGGCATGCCAAAAGAAGTATTAGATAGAGCGAATGATATATTGAAAAAATTGGAGAAAGACCATGAGCTTGATATATCTGATAAAGAAGAAAGAGTGTTATCCAATTTAGATGGAATTAAAACAAAATCTAAATCAGACTATCAATTAAGTTTCTTTCAGTTAAACGACCCTATTTTAGAGCAAGTTAAAGAAGAATTGCTTAAAGTGGACGTTAATACGCTAACTCCTGTTGAAGCGTTGATGAAATTAAACGATATAAAACGTCTCTTAGGGGCTTAATTTTTATTAAAAAAAATTTTGTCAAATTAAAAAATCACTTATCTTTGCACTCCAATTTATAATTGGAAGTTCTTTAAATCAAATCGCGAAAGTAGCTCAGTTGGTAGAGCGTAACCTTGCCAAGGTTAAGGTCGCGGGTTCGAGACCCGTCTTTCGCTCAAAAGCATGTTATTTCGATTGCTTTTAATCAAGAATGCCCTGGTGGTGGAATTGGTAGACACGCAGGACTTAAAATCCTGTGTCTTCACGGACGTACGGGTTCAAGTCCCGTCTGGGGTACTAGTAAAATCAAGCCTTTCAGAGATGAAAGGCTTTTTTTTGTGCTGGTTTTTTTGAATGGGTCAAACCTGGGTCAAACATTTTAAGCTTTTTTTGACCTTTTATACTTTCATTCCTTTTTTGTAAATTGTAGTATGGGATTTACAAATTACATACCATCAATCCAAGATTTTATAAATCTATCTAATAGTGATGCTTTTTCAAAAAAGAGAAAATTTCGCTTCAATCTCAATGTGCAAGACGAAAGTTAGTTTAGTTATTTATTACTATATTAGTAATTAGTTAAATGTCCTAAGAATTAGTTGCAATTACTGTTATAAAAAAATAATTAAGCATAATGAATTCAATCAATTTAAAAACAACTGCTATTGCATGTTTAGCGCTTATAACTACAACATTATTTGCCAATATAAAACTCAATTACCCTAAAGGCTTTATTCCAAAAACTAATTCTGGGGTTGTTTTTACAGAAAATAATGGGCAAGTGCACGATCAACATTATAAATCTC
>JBIISW010000063.1:0-13724 GCA_044340865.1 Bacteroidia bacterium
GACATTGCATCCCACATTAAAACGGTATTAGCTGCAATTGAATTGATTGTAGGAGTAATTAACCAAGCATCGGCTACGCCTGTTGGTTTTAACCAAGATGTAGAAACAGCAAAAGTATCTGCTTGATTAGCTTGTTTATAAGTTAAAAATGCCTTTTGTTTTTGTCCAATAGCTCTAAATGGGTAATTGCCAGATAAGGTATCCGCCGTTTTTAATCCATTGTTAATTGTAAAAATCGTGTTCGGAACATCTTTATATAAATACGTTTGGATAGTACTAGACGAACTGTATGTGCCCGTATTTAAAGTAAGTGTATTAAACCTTTCCGAATAAAGCGTTTGTGCATTAACAGAAAAATAAAAAATAATAGTTAAGGTGAGTGCTATGAATTTATTACGCATATCTAAAAATAATAAGAGGCTGGCAAAATGCCAACCTCTTACAAATTTATAAATATAAATTGGATTATTTAGTAACTGATAATTTTTTAGTTGTTGCGCCATTATCCGTTGAAATAATAACGTTATAAATACCAGAAGCAAAATTCTTAGTATCGATGTTAACTGTGTTAGCGCCTAAACTTAAAGTATTAGTTGATTGAAACACAACTTGACCAACAGTATTTAAAATGCTAATTACAACTTGAGATTGCTCAGTAGCATTAATTTTAACTGAAGTTTCGTTATTTGCTGGATTAGGGAATAAATCAATAGAAGTAATTGACTTATCAGCTTCTAATACACCAACATTTCCTGCTAAGTTTACGTTATCAATATACATATTGTTACCATAATCACTAGTTGCAGTAAACTTAACTAAAACTTGAGTAGCATTAGCATAAGCTGCTAAATTTACAATCTCAGTTCTCCATTGTGTTGCTGTTGGTACAAAATTAGATGTTGTTGCTGGCGCTGTTGATAAAGCTGCTCCAGCTTTAGTGTATACTGTTGTCCAAGTAGATCCACAGTTTGTTGATACCATTACCTCTAACTGATCGTTTTCTGGGGTAGCAGCTGTATAAGCAGCATATGCAACGTCAAAAGAAATTTTTGGAGTTGCAATAGAAGCTAAACTCATTGGGGGTAAAATTAAATCATCAGAGTCACCTGCAGGAGCAACATAAGATGCATATCTTGTTGAAGCTGAAGAGTTACCAAAACCACCAACAGTTGAAACTCTAGACCAAGTAGCAGCGCCACCGTCAGGATTTACTAAAGCCCAATTTGCAGGAGGAAACGTTGTTAACTGAAAATCCTGAGAAACTGGAGCTGGAGCATAAGTTCCAATAATAACAAAACTTTTTGTTTTTACATTATTCGCGTTATTGTTATCAACTCCACCATTAACATTAGTTACGTTAACAGAATACGTATTAGCACCTGCAGGTAAAGCCGTAATAGCGTTCATTGTAATAGTTGTTGAAGCTCCAACAGCTAAAGTTCCAGTCCATAATACTGGAGATCCGTTTGCAACACCATTAACAAATGGATTTAAATTCATACTTGTAATTGCATTAGAGCCATTGTTTTTTACATTTACAGTTGGTACTAATGAGCTTGAACAGCTAAGTGCAGGTAAAGATGCAGAAATTGCAGCAGCATCATTTGCTAAAGGTGCAGCAGCACCTAAAACAGCTTGAAGAACTTTCTTATCGCCATCATTCTGAATAAACCCTACCATTTCTACTTCGCTTTTATCCCAGATATATGAAGGTAAAACGCAAGCAATTGTAAACGATTGCGTTTGACCAACTGTCCATGTTGGAGCCATTGCTGTACCATTTGTTAAATCAGGAAAAGATTTACGAGCAACCCAGTTAAATTCTTTTTCACCATTAGTACCAGGCGCTGTTGCATAATTAATATGTTTTTCAGTCATTACTAATCTAAATTTTAAATTAGTCCCAGTTGTTGTATAATTTCCTGTTGCAACAATGTTTACAGAACATGTTAAAGTAGAATACGTTGCATCCCAAGTTCTTGTCATAGTAACTGTAAATGGTGATGTAACTGCAGCTGCTGCATTTAAAATTGCTGGTGTAATATTAGCTGGATGATCTGCACTTGTTCCGCCAGCTCCAAAAACTGCTTGGCTTTGTCCATCCATTCTACCGTTTGGTGCAGATGAAATAGAATAATAACTGCGTCTAGCATCAATCTCTGTTTTATTTTGTTGATATAAAGATGTTAAGCTAGAAGGTGCACTAGGAATTGGAACTTGCCATTTTAATGGAATTGTATTTGCTGAATTAGCAGTTAATTTAACATCTAATCCCGGATTCGTTGATGCGCATGGTGGGCAGTTTTCTCCTGTAAACTCTTCATAAAGAGACATTCTTGGACTTTGTGCAAAACCTATAGTGGTTAATGCTAACAATCCTAATAAAGTAGATTTTTTTTTCATTTTTAGTTTATTTTTTGATTTATGTTATTATTTAGATACTGTGATTTTTTTTGTGATGACTTGACTTCCATGATTGATTGAAACAAAATATAAACCTGTTGGTAAACTTTCGCAATCCAGGGCGAGTGTATTTTTTCCTATCTGTAACTCTGTAGTTTTGGATGAAATGACTGCGCCTAAAGAATTTATTATAGTCACTTTAACTTCTGATGCTACTCCAAGATTTAGATTTACAAAAGCTTTTGAAGATGAAGGGTTAGGGTACACTTCTGAAATAGTTTGAATTAAATTGCCTTGATTTTTAACTGAAACAACACCATTGTATCTTAATGTAAGAGATAAACTATCTGATGAATTTCCCATAACATACGTTTTATATCTCACATGAGATAAACCCATAGAAGAAGCTTCTTCTAAATCTGTTGTCAATGTAGTGGTTTGATTTGCTAACAAAACAACCGAAGCGGTGAAAGTAGTAGGAGTAAAACAATTTGTTCCTAAACAAAAATAAGCGTGAGCTTTATCGGTAGGAGTAATGGTATTTAAAATCTCGTCGTATCTTGCAACAGTTAATGTTTTTGTTGAAGAACTTGTGTTTTTAATTTCAAATAAGCGACTCGTAACTAATGTCGAAATAGTATAATCAACAATGTTAGCGCCATTAGATACAATTGCGGCGCCAGCACCTAAATCTTTAACTTCTATTGAACTTTGGGAAATAGCTCCAAATGAAACGAAAAATAAACTGATTGACAAAAAATAATTTTTAAACATACTTTTACAAATTACAAGGTTTTTTTTGTACAATATTACAATTATAGCATTTTTATTCCTAATTTTATTGAAGATAAAATAGTATTCCTAATTTTTATTTTCTGAGGCGGGTTTTTTCTTATAAAAACTCATTTCTTCGATATACGTCCAAACAGTTTCGGGGACAAAAAACGACATATTCTTTTTGGTATAAATTGCATTTCTTATAAATGTTGAAGATATTTCAACTGTTGGCGCGTCTGTTAAATGAACGCTCGAATGTTTTTCTAAATCACAACTTGGTGTGTTTGGCCTCGGATAAACAAATAATTTATATTGATTAAGAATTTCATCGCAATTCTTCCATTTATGAAAAGAGGATAAATTGTCCTGGCCTAAAATTAAAGAAAAAGTATGCTGTGGATATTTCTCTTTTAAATGAGCTAAGGTGTGAATAGTATATGATGGTTGCGATAATCCAAATTCAATATTGCTGCTTTTAAATAAATCACTATCTCCTATAGCCAAATTAACCATATGCAGGCGTTGATTTTGATCCAAAAGAGATTCTTTGTTCTTTAAAGGATTATGGGGAGATACAACAAACCAAACCTTATCAATGTCAGTAAACTCAACCATGTAATTTGCAAGAACCATGTGGCCAATGTGAACTGGATTAAATGAACCAAAAAACAAACCTATATGCATAACGTAAATTTAAACATTTTTTATAAAATTAATCTGTATTTTTAAACTGTGTACTTTAATAATATAATCGGACAACATGAAGCAAAAGCAAAACTACTAAGTATGTTTGCTGATAATCGTATTCCTCATGCCTTGATGTTTACTGGGCCAGAAGGAAGCGGGAATTTACCGGCAGCTTTTGCTTTTATTCAGTATGTGTTCTGCACCAATAAAAAAGAAAAAGACTCTTGCGGTGCATGTCCTTCATGTTTAAAAATTTCTAAATTAACGCACCCTGATTTACATTTAGTGTTTCCTATTACTAAAAGTAAAGAGATAAAAACTAGCGACGATTTATTGCAAGAATTTAGAGAGTGCTTTTTAGAAAATCCATATATAACTTTACACGACTGGTTTAATAATTTAAATGCGGAAAATAAACAACCAATCATTCCAACAGAAGAAGCGAGCTCCATTTTAAAAAAATTATCTTATACAAGCTACGAAGGGGGTTACAAAGTTATGCTGATTTGGCAGCCCGAAACGATGAATGCCGACTCTGCAAACAAACTTTTAAAAATATTAGAAGAGCCTCCTGAACAAACATTATTTGTGTTGGTTTGTAATCACCCTGATAAATTGTTAACTACGATTTTATCCAGGGTTCAGCAGTTATTGTTCTTAAAAATAGATACTGAAGATATAACCTCAGGTTTAATAAATCAATTTGACTGTCAAGAATCGAATGCAAAACAAGCGGCTTTCATGTGTGACGGTAACTATAGAGAGGCTCAATTATTATTGCAACAAAATGATGATGAGCATGGGTTTTTGCAGCTTTTTAGAAGCTTTATGATGATTGCCTTAAATTTTGATGCCATTAAAGCTGTGGCTTGGATAGACGAAAACGCTCGCGTTGGAAGAGAAAGGCAAAAACAATTTTTACAATATGGGTTAGAAATCTTTAGAGATTGTTTAATGCATAATTTTGGAAGTGCCGATTTAGTAAGACTTAATGGCGATGAGAAAACGTTCGTGACTAAGTTTTCAAAATTCATTAATCATCGTAATTATGAAAAAATTACTACTGAATTTAACTCCTCATTTTACTATATTGAGCGTAACGCAAATCCAAAAATTTTATTTATGGATCTAATTATGAAGACGAATGAACTGATTAATTTAAAAGTGTAAATATGGCATTACCAAACATTTTCAATTCTGAAACAACAGAAATAATTTTAAAAAGGTTAGAAAATTTAGACGCTAATTCTCAACCAAAATGGGGAAAAATGAATGCCTCTCAAATGTTGGCTCATTTAAACATTGCCTATGATATCACTTTTGGGAAAATAGAAAGCAAACCGACCTTTTTCATAAAATTACTTATGAAATTGTTTATTAAAAATGGAATTGTTAACGAAAAACCATATCCTCAAAACTCAAGAACAGCGCCAGAATTTATTATTGCTGATAAAAGGGATTTTGAAATAGAAAAAAATAAATACATCGATAATCTAAAAGAAACTGAAACTCACGGTGCAGCTTATTTTGAAGGAAAAGACAACCCATCGATGGGAAAGTTAACTGCCAAAGAATGGAATAATATGTTTTACAAACATACAAACCACCATTTTGAACAATTTGGAATTTAATTTTTAAATCAATCTGTTTTTATTGCCCAAACTATTTTTATCTTATAAAATACAGAAATAAACCGGTTTTTGAATGTTTACTCATTCAAACATGGGCATTGACTAAGCCGTATCTAAAGAATTTTTGTATTTGTTAAATATTATTTTACATTAGCTAATATTATTTTTTATATGAAAACATTTTTTTTAGGTTTTATATTTTGTATTGTTTTTTTATCTTATACTGATTTCAAAGCACAACAAAAATTTCAAATAACAGACTCTTTAAAAGGCTTTGATGAAGCTACATTTTTAAAGACAAGCATTGCTAATGGTTTATCTGTTGCTCAATTAAGCCTAGAATTAGCTATTGCTAAAAAAGAATTTATTTATGTAAAATACTATCAAGATAAAACCGCTCCCTTATCATTTAAATCAAGCGCAACAACGATTGTTCAGCCCTCTTGTACAAATATGGATTTTGAAACAGGAACGTTTTTTGGTTGGATAGGATCAACAGGAACAGGCGTAAACTCTGTAACCATGGCTGGCTGTTGTCCAACCGTTGGGGCGGTAAACTCTGCCATCGTTAACTCTACAGGATTTGACCCAGCGGTAGGTGGAACAACCCTTCCTTTAACTTCTCCTTTTGGTGGATCTAAAATTGCTCGAGTTAACAATGTGGCAACCGGGAAAAAAGTTGATAGAATTCAACAATCTTTTAATGTGACATCCAGTAATGCTATTTTTCAAATTGCTTTTGCTGCCGTTTTAAATAATGGTGTTGGTTCGACCCCGCATACTTGTAGTGTGCAGCCTTATGTAAATATTAGTTTAATAGACAGTGCTGGAAATACTTTAGCTTGCCCTTTTTTAGCGTTTTCCGCACCCAGCTCTGCTTGCACTGCAACTGCGACTGGATGGGTTGCTTTTAGCGCTGGGCATTACAAACCTTGGTCCATTCAAACTTTAGATTTATCCCCATACATCGGCTCTTTTGTTACTATTCAGTTTACAGTTGGTGATTGTACATTAGGAGGACATTATGGTTATGCTTATTTTGATTGTAAATGTTTGCCTTTAGAAATTAGTTTAAATAGCACTATTTTTGATGCAACACCAACAACCCCAATAAACGTTTCAACTTGTGGTGCAATTTCAGCATTAGTAATCGCACCAACAGGTTTAGGCCCTTATTTATGGCAAGGGCCGTCAGGAAGCGGAGTTTCATCTGTTACTACACAAAGTATTTCTACCTCTACGCCTGGCACATACACACTAACCATGTCGCCTGCTGGTGCTTGTTATGGGCCAACTATTAAATATGTCATTTTAAATGTTTCACCAAATCCGATTGTATCAAACCTTACTTCTCAAGCCTCTTGTACCAACGCAGCTGGTTCAGGAACTATAAATGTAACTAGTGGAATTGCACCATATACTTACAGCTGGACTCCCTCGGCCTCAACAACATCGCTAGGTTTAGGTCTAAGTCCTGGCGTTAATTATACAGTTCAAGTTATAGATGCCTTTGGCTGTCGTAATACAACAACCGTTTCAATCCTTTCATTCAGTAATACTCCCACTTACACTGTAATACCAACTACCGCCAACTTATCCTGTTTAATTAGCACTATAACCGTAAGTGCTTTTACTGGGGCAAACACAACAGCTGTTTGGACTAACACATCAACATCAAGCTTTGTAGCAACAACAGCCGGAAACTATTCAGTCGTTCTTACCAACACCTTAAGTTTATGCACAGCGACTGTCCCAGTAACCATTACATCAAACACGGTTGGGCCTATTGCTACTTTTTCTGTTGCGTGTAACTCTGGAACGATTGGATTAAATGCAAGCTCAACAGCGGGAATAGCATTGGGTTGGTTAGCACCAACTCTTCCTTTTGCATCGCCAGTCAGCAATCCAGGTACATCAACAGCTTCTGGAATTTTTACATTAACAGCCACTAATTTAAGTTCTGGATGTAAAACCACATACACTGTGCAATCAACAATCCCAAATTTAAGTGTAACTGTGACACCACAATTAACATTAACATGTATCCCAAGTTCTTTACAAGGCACTTCAACTTCATCGTTAGCTGGAGTTGTCTTTACATGGGATAATGGCGTTAGCTCTGGAAGTGCAAATCCTTATGCAATAACTAGCGGCGGAACTTATACTGTTTCAGCTTCTTTTCCTGGAGGCTGCGCAACAAAAACTATTATTACCATTGCAACAAATACATTAACCAATGTTAATATTTCATCCGTGTCTTCTATTATTCCTTGCTCAACAAATAGTTTAACATTAAATGCAAGTAGTTCTTTAGGCGGTCCGTATACTTATACTTGGGCCCCATCGTTATCCGCTGGTTCTAGCTATGTTGCATCAAGTCCTGGGGTGTACACTGTTGCTGCAACTAATGCAGCTAATGGTTGTGTTGCTATTGCAACTAAATCTGTTACTCGCGAAGCGGTTAACGCTAGTTTTATAGCAAATCCATACCAAGGATTTATGCCTCTATTAGTTACGTTTACTAATACTAGTATAAATACACCCATCAACTCTGTTGTTTATTCTTGGAACTTTGGCAACGGAAACCCTATCGTTACAACAACAGGCCCACTTCTCTCTCCTAGCACAGTTTATTCCAATCAAGGCACTTACACGGTTGTTTTAACGGCAACGAAAGGATTTTGCGTTGATACGATGACAAGAATAATTATTGTAGATGTTGTCTCAGACATAAAAGTTCCAAATGTTATTACACCTAATGGAGATGGTAAAAATGATATTTTCTATTTAGACTTATTAAATGTAAATGAAATTAGCATGACTGTTTTTGATCGTTGGGGATTAATTATTTATGAAAGCTCAGACATAAGCAAAATTAGTTGGGATGGAAAAAATAAATCAGGAAGCTTGGTTTCAGATGGTACATATTTTTATATTATCAATGCAAGTGGCTTAGACAACAAACCGCATAAATTAAACGGAACCATTTCTGTTTTTAAATAATTAAATTAAAACTATAAATCATGACTACAAGAAAAGCCTATTTATTTTATCTCGTAGTTTTTGTTTTATCTTTATTTCCACGTGTTTTATCTCAAACCTTTAGTCCTATAACAGTCTCTGGCTTTAATATAGATGCTGTAGCAGAAGTTTGATTTGATTTTAGATTTGTGGGTGGTCTGCCAAACACGGGAACTATAGTAAATGGAACCAGAACATATAAATTAATGCTATATACTCTTAATAATACGGTTTGGCATCAACAAATGGAAGGAGTTGTTGCACGGAAGCAAGTGGTAACACAATCGCTGCGCCTCCTTCTTCACCAACAAACTACAAGGTTTTAGGAGAGTCTCTGATGAAAAAAACGATATGTTTTATTTGGATGCACTTAATATTGGACAAATATCTATGTTTGTTTTTGATCGTTGGGGCTTAAAGATATTTGATGCCTCCGACTTTGGAAAAATGAGTTGGGATGGAAAAAATCAATCTGGTAATACTGTTTCAGACGGCGTGTATTATTACGTTATTAAAGCAACTGGTTTAGATAATAAACCATATGAATTAAAAGGAATAATTAGTGTTTTTAAATAATCTCTATTCTTTGCTTTTTTCTTTCAATTGATTTAATAAAATAATCATTTTGCTCTTTATTTCATCATAATCACACACTTCATTACTCAAATAAACGAACATAATATCAAATTTTTTAGTTGTAGTTGCCTGATATAGCTCATGTTTATTTAAACGATACGCCTCACGCATACGACGTTTTATCACATTTCGTTGATTTGCTCTTTTATGTTTTTTTTTAGGAACAACAAACATTGCGCGCACTGGAAATGGGCTTTCGAATTCTGAAAGTGTGTAAATAAGCTTTATAGGAAACTGCGTTTTTGAAACGCCTTTAGCAAACAAATGTTCTATCGACTTTTTACTACACAAGCGCTCTATTTTAGAAAAAGAAAACATGGTTAAAAAGTTTAATAAATTTCAATGAATTAAATAAGAATAAACGTTTAACGCTTATTTGCTTCTTTAATGTATTCGTCAATTGCGCCAGACATACTTGGGTTCTTTGGATTAGGGGCGTATACGTCTAAACGGTAACCGTGTTTTTTTAATTCATTTGCTGTTGCGGCTCCAAAACAAGCTATGCGAGTATTTCCTTGTTTAAAATTAGGAAAATTTTGTTTCAATGAATTTATACCTGCCGATGTAAAAAACACTAACATATCGAAATCATTTAAATTTTTGATATCTGATAAATTAGCGCTTACTGTTCTATACATAATGGCCTTAGTGTATTTAATTCCAATAGCATCTAAAAAATCACAAATCTGTTCTTTATGAACGTCTGCAGCTGGCAATAAAAACTTTTCTTCTTTATTTTTTCTTATGACGTCAACTAAATCTCTAATTGTTTGATGTCCGAAAAAGATTTTACGTTTACGATACTGTATGTATTTTTGTAAATAATAGGCTGTGGCTTCATTAATACAAAAATATTTCATTGATTCAGGAACCGTAACTCTCATTTCGTTACACATTCTAAAATAATGATCAACAGCTAATCTACTCGTTAAAATAACGGCTTTATGTTCTAAAATATCTACGCGTTGATTTCTAAAATCTTTTACTGGCAATCCTTCGATTTTTATAAACTGTCTAAAGGTTTCTATTAAATTATACTTTTTAGATAAATCATAATAGGGATTTTTATCGTTTTCAGGCTTAGGTTGTGATATTAAAATAGTCTTAACTTTTGTTTTAGGATGATTTGAAACCTCGATAACAGGTTGAGGCGGTTCCGCAACAAGTTGCTTGCGCGTTTTAACACCTACTTTCAATGTTTTTTCTACACTTATTTCAATGGGAGCAGAACTCTTTTTTTCAACGCTATTTTTCTTTTCAAGCTTTATATTAGCCTCTTTTTTAATTGGTTTAATCGTCTTTACAGCTACTTTCTTTACTTGTTTTTTAACAAGAGTTTTTGCTGGACTTTTTTTAACCGCTTTCTTTGGTACTGATTTTTTAACAGAAACTTTTTTATTTTTTACTATAGGCTTAGCCTTTGTAGTCAACTTTTTAACCACTACCTTTTTTATCGGCGTTTGTTTTTTAACACTTGTCTTTTTTAAAACAATGGCTTTTTTTACCGTTACTTTCTTTTTTACAAGCAGTGTTTTTTTGCTTTTTTTAGCACCACTTCCTTTTTTTGATTTAGCAACCACTGCCTTACCTGATGTTTTTTTCTTTATCGCCATTTAAAAACAAATACTTAAAAATTTATAAATAAAAATTTTATTAATACTAAAAAAGGTAAAATTTCTAAGGCACAAAGGTACATAATAATATAAACAATAGCAACGTTTTGTTCGGAATACATCAATACTAAAACACGAACCAAACGGAGGATGTAAAATCCAATAAATAATGATAAAGCGCCATAAATTAAATATCCCGTTTGAACGCTTGAAAAAAGCAAAACAAGAACGATTGGAAACAATAAAATGATAAATGCATGGGAAAATACTAAAACGGTAAACCAATATTCTTTAGCAAGACTTTGGGCCTTTAATAACACCGACAGAAAATTAATAAATAAATGCTTAACGCTATAAACCGTTAGTGTTATAACTAAAAAAAACACATACTGCATAAACTCAGAGTTTGTTTGAAACAAACCGAAATTAAAAAACCGGTTGAACTCAAATATTAAGAGAGGAATTAATAAAATATAGTTAAGACTAAAAAAAATAGCGCTTCTTTTGCTTAGGCCATATTCTTCTCTATATAATTGCTTAGCGATGGTTAAACTAAATACTGCTGATAACACATTACTTATTTTCTTCACATCTGAAACTTTTATAGCAACCATCAGCACAAATGCAAGAAAAAGAATAATTGTTGGCCAAATTAAATAATGACTAGTATTATAAACTAATTCTAAGCTAGCTGATGGCTTTAATAAATTATCTGAAAAAATGGATGGAACTACAACGGTTGAATCCTCAATAATAGAATCGGTTAAAGCAATAGGGGTTACCGTTTTGTGTATGACTAAGCTAATCATATTTATAAGACAAACCATTTTGAAATATTAAACCCTAATTTAAATTGACCTCTTAACCATGTGCTTCTTGTGTAAGGCATAAAATTGCTTTCTAAAATAGCGTCGCTATTTGTAAAATTAAAATTAAAAACCCTTCCTCTTACTCTTAATTCCATTCCTACTCCAAATGCATTATAATAGCCTAACGGATTTTTATTTTGAAACGCGGAAGCATTATAAAAATAATCAAAAACGAAAGTAGCTTTCTTTGATAGTTTTAAGCGTGCGGCAAACCCCATTGAAAACAATCCATTTTTATCTTCTGCAAAATTCTTCGTATTAACATCTAATTTTATAAAATTTCGATACACATAGGTTGGCATCATTTGTAAAGAAATTTCTTCGTTTATTTTTCGGGCGATTAACAATTGGCTGCAATATTGCAATCTATGAAATTCGTTTTTTTTAATTGGAACAACGCCTGCATAAAGCTTTTCTGTGCTCATTGTTGAGAAACCTATGTTTCCATAAAAAGTAATGGAAACAGGTCGATTAGCCGTTGTTTGAGTAAGCATTCTCCATTTAAAAGTACCATCAAACATTTCTTTGAACTTACTTCTTCCAAGGCCTAATGTCAAATAATTCGTTAATCCATAATCCAAACTAAAACGGATGTCACTAATACTTCCAAGTCCGAAAAAATTATGTGCTGCTGAATTTAAAGGGTTTTTAACAGTTGAATGATATGCGTTTTCAAAGCGCTGCGATAAATTAACCGCTAAAAAATTTTTCCTAATGGTTTCTGTTGTTTGCGAATTTACAATCTTAGATGTTGGGAAAACAAATTCGGTATTTGGTGTATAATATATAAGAATATCGTGTGTCTTTATATGATCTTGTGCCACCAAAGAAAAAGAACAATAAACTAAACTATTAAACACAATTTTTCTAATCATTCTTCCATACAATTACAATTCAAATATAAATAAAATAATGGAAAGTGGGGGCGTATTAACCCTATCAGATTTTAGCCAGCAAGCTCTAAATACTTATTTATTAACTGAGGAAAGCCATAACTCGTTAATTCTGTTCTTTTTACTTTTTTAAACCGCTTGTCTGTTATCTTTCCTTTCAAATCTAACTCATAAAACACAGCATGAATATGTTGATGTGATAAAATATGTTTACTAACTTTTGTTTCTTTTTTAAATACAAAAGCCTTTGTTATTTTTTTTAAGTTTTCATTTGCTAATACAATTTCTAAATCCAATGGTTTCAAACTTTCAATTAAATAAAACTCATATAAATTTTGCCAAATATCTTTTTCTGTCCGCTTTGTTATATAAACACTATCCTTATCATTCAAAATAATGTAATTAAAAAAACGCGTTTTAACTTTTAACGTATTGTTCTTGACTGGCAATAATGATACGGTTTGATTTTGAAACGCTAAACAATATGATTGAAGAGGACATTCATCACACCTTGGATTTTGTGGTTTACAAAATAAAGCGCCAAATTCCATGATAGCAGAATTGTGTACATCTGGTTTTTTAATATGCAATAATTCATCTGCGATTGCTTGAAATTCTTTCTTTCCTTGCGAAGAATTTATAGGCGTATGACAATCAAATAACCTTGATAGTACTCTATACACATTGCCATCAACCACGGCGTGCGGTAATTGATAAGCAAAAGAGGCAATGGCCGCCGCCGTATAATCTCCTACTCCTTTTAAACTTTTTATGTCATCATAGGCTTTTGGAAAGACGCCGCTGTGAACTTCTTGAATGTGCTTCGCCGCTGCATGTAAATTACGCGCCCTAGAGTAATAGCCTAAGCCTTGCCATAGCCTCATCACTAAATCTTCAGGAGCCTTTGCTAAATCTTTTACCGTTGGAAAATGTTCTACAAACTTTAAGTAATAACTTAAACCTTGTATTACCTGAGTTTGCTGTAAAATAATTTCGGATAACCATATTTTATATGGATCGGTTGTGTTTCTCCACGGCAAATCTCTCTTATTGATTTTATACCACTGAATTAATGTGCTGGAAATTGGATGCATGAATTTATTCCTCTTCTATGGCAAAAATTTTATTTATAATATGTACGTTTTTTTCTTTTATTATTTTTCTTTTTAAACTCATTTTTGGAGTAAGTTCGCC
>JBIISW010000260.1:0-3921 GCA_044340865.1 Bacteroidia bacterium
TGATGCCGATAATACAGCACTATTACCGAGACAAATTAAAGAATTTGAAGTTGAAACAATTAGAGTTGGTTTGGCAATAACAGTAACTGAACTAACAGCTGTATTTGTGCATCCCGAAGCACTTGCTCCAATAACTGTATAGGTCGTATTTGTAGTTGGAGATTTAACTGCTGAACCACCAGAATAACTATAACTTAATGCGCCAGTTGGTATTATCGTAAATGATTTTCCTGAACAAATCGATCCGCTATTAACGGCGATAACTGGTGATGCATTGACTACTACGTTGCTAATGGCTGTATTTGAACCAACACATCCTAATGCACTGGTGCCTGTTACGCTATAATTAGTGGTTCCTAATGGACTCACAACACTTGTTCCTGATGAATACGTATAACTACTTGCACCACTTGGTATCATAGTAAATGATTTTCCTGAACAAATGGATCCACTATTGACTGCAATGATTGGAGATGCATTAACAACTACCGTGCTAATGGCCGTGTTAGAGCCAACGCAACCTAAAGAGCTCGTACCTCGAACACTATAACTAGTTGTTGCTAATGGGCTCACAACATTACTACCTGAGGAATAGGTGTAACTACTTGCGCCACTTGGTGTAATCGTAAACGATTTTCCTGAACATATAGATCCACTATTCACGGCGATAACTGGTGATGCATTGACTACTACGTTGCTAATGGCTGTGTTTGAACCAACACATCCTAATGAACTGGTGCCTGTTACACTATAATTGAAATTGGTTAATGGACTTACAATATTAGTTCCTGATGAATACGTATAACTACTTGCACCACTTGGTATCATAGTAAATGATTTTCCAGAACAAATGGATCCACTATTGACTGCAATGATTGGAGACGTATTAACAACTACAGTGCTAATAGCTGTATTTGAACCAACACATCCTAATGCGCTAGTGCCTCGAACACTATAACTAGTTGTTGTTAATGGATTCACAACACTACTTCCTGATGAATAGGTGTAACTGCTTGCCCCAGTTGGTGTCATGGTAAACGATTTTCCTGAACATATAGATCCGCTATTGACAGCAATCACTGGTAATGCATTAACTAAGACATTGCTAATTGCTGTGTTTGAGCCAACACAACCTAACGCATTGGTGCCTGTTACACTATAACTGAAATTGGTTAATGGACTTACAATATTAGTTCCTGATGAATACGTATAAGTACTTGCGCCGCTTGGCGAAATGGTAAATGATTTTCCTGAACAAATCGTTCCGCTATTCACTGCAATAATTGGTGATGTATTTACAACTACTGTGCTAATGGCTGTATTTGAACCAACACATCCTAACGCACTGGTTCCTGTTACACTATAATTGATCGTTGTTAATGGACTCACGATATTTGTTCCTGATGAATAGGTATAAGTACTTGCGCCACTTGGTATCATCGTGTATGATTTTCCTGAACAAATTGATCCGCTATTGACTGCAACAACTGGTGATGCATTTACAGTTATTGTTATGATAGCATTATTTGTGGATGCACAACCTAAAGCATTTATACCTGAAATGGTATAATTTGTTGTTGCTGTTGGAGACACTATAGCATTTGATCCACTAGTCGTTGAAGTGCTAGATGCAAAGGTATATGTACTTGAACCACTAGGTGAAATAGTAAAGGACTTGCCTATGCAAATAGCGCCATTGCTTGCAGTTATTGTAGAGGTAGGACAATCAATAAATTTAACTAAATAAGCATCTCCACCACCACCATAGGTTGGCTGATGACTTCCTGGTGTTGCAATTAATGTTCCAAAAGCTGAATCAGTATAACCATTTAAATAAACATTACCCGTTCCGTCCGTAGCACAAGAACTTCCTGAATCTAAACCATTACCACCATAAAAAGTTCCCCATTGTCGAATTCCTAGTGTATTAAACTTTACTAAATAGGCGTCATAATACCCGCCACCATGAACAGATTGATGACTTCCTAGTGTAGCAATTGAATTTATTGATATAGTTGTCGTCGTAGTTCCGGTGATGAAAACATCACCGGAACTATTAGTTGTGCAAGAAAAACCAAATTCATTGCCGCTATCACCATAATAGGTTCCCCATTGACGAATACCTAATGAATTAAATTTTACTAAATAGGCGTCCGAAGTTCCTCCACCAAAATTTGGTTGATGGCTTCCTAGCGATGAAATGGCGGTGCCAGTGCTTGTAGATGTTGAACCGCACAAATAAACATTATTAGAATTATCTGTTTTACAGGAAATCATATATGATAAGATACCTATCCCATCAGAATTAGATCCACCATAATATGTGCCCCATTGGCGAACACCTAATGAATTAAACTTAACTAAAAAAGCATCATTACTTCCTCCAAAAATAGTTTGATGGCTCCCAGGTGTTGCAATCACTGCTCCAATATTAGTGCATGTCGTAACACCTGCAAGGTAAACATTACCTGATACATCAACGGAACATGACGTTCCTGTGTCCCAAGTATTACCACCATAAAATGTGCCCCATTGACGAACACCGGATGGATTAAACTTAGCTAAGTAGGCATCGCCTCCGCCATAATTTGAAAGCTGGTGACTGCCTATTGTTGCAATAGCAGTGCCTAAAGATCCACTTTCAGACATACCAGCAATAAAAATATTTCCAGATGCATCTAAAGAACAGCCAAACCCGTTTTCCCCACCAGTATCGCCGTAATACGTCCCCCATTGGCGAATACCGGATGAATTAAATTTAACTAAAAAAGCATCCGATGAACCGCCTCCGAAATTTGGTTGGTGGCTACCTAAAGTTGCAATAGCAGTTCCAACATTTGATGAAGTCAGTCCAACTGTATAAATATTCCCAAAAGCATCAACAGTGCAGGAGAAAGTATGGTCAATACCGCTACCTCCATAATAAGTGCCCCATTGACGAACACCTAGTCCGTTAAATTTTACCAAATAAGCATCATTCAATCCACCACTAAAAGTAGATTGATGCCCTCCAGAAGTAGCTATAATAATACCTGAACTCGAGCTAGTATAACCGCAAAGATAAACATTGCCACTTGCATCAGTAGAACAATTTCCAATATTGAAATCCGGATTTGCATCATAGCCTAATCCCCCATAATAAGTTCCCCAACTCCGAACTGCGGGATCAATGATGTATGGCTGATCATCATCAAGTCCTTGAATATCGAAACTTAAAATATTGTTTTTAATTACCCATTGAGATTTTAAAAATTTACCATTTTGCTTAACAATTGGGGCTTGCTCAATAATATCGCCTAAAGGTGTTTTAAAAATCACATCTCCTTTTTTATTCAAAAATATTTTATCAGCGCCGTCAATTTTTAATTCTATTTTTTTATAATCCACTCCAGCGCTTACTAAATAATCATATTTCAAATTCCCATCTTTTTCATACCACTTTAAGTCAATACCATCATAAATATTTTGAAACATGATTTGTTGGTAGCTTTTTACATTCAAAGCACCTCCATCACAATTTTCTAAATAATAATTATTAAATCCATCAAGTGGGTCTTGTTTTTTTACTACTGTATTTATATTTGAATTTACCCAATTGATATCCAAGCGATAAATAGTAGTTTGGTCAGCAACCAATTTTTTTTCATCATCTGGTATCTTCAAATCTGCATGGAGATTAACTAAATCACTTTCTTTTTTCCAAGTATCTACTCTAAATAGTTGATAAGAAATTCCATTGTTTTTTAAATGAAAAGTAAGATGACCATCCGTACCAGAAAATAAAACATCTAGTCGAGATTTATAATGTTGATCGTGCACTTGCCCATTATTTTCTGTAAAAACAACCCCAGAATTAGTTTTTGGAATAAAGCCTTTAGGGTAATTGAGTTTTATATTGGCAAATAATGTTGTAGTTATAAG
>JBIISW010000064.1:0-13599 GCA_044340865.1 Bacteroidia bacterium
TCCACCCATTTCTTCGCCACCACCTGCTCTTCCTGGACCACCATGCACAAGCATTGGCATTGGAGAGCCATGTCCAGTACTTTCTTTTGCGCACTCGCTATTTAAAACTAAAATACGACCATGCATACAAGCTGCACCAATAGTGTATTTACGGGCAATGGTAATATCAGCTGTAATGATTGAACTAACTAAAGAGCCTTTTCCCATCTTAGATAATTGAATGGCATCTTCAATCGTTTTGTAAGGCATAATGGTACTAACAGGTCCAAAGGCTTCTACATTATGGCAATCTGTATTTGTAAATGGTTTGTCGTTATAAAAAATAATGGGTGGCATAAATGCACCTTTATGTTTATCCGCGCCTTTTACTTCAAAGTTTTCGAAATTACCAATGATAATTTTTTGTGTTTTAGAGAGTAATTCCACTTTTTCTTTCACTTCAATCAATTGTGATTGCCCTGCTAATGAACCCATACGAACACCTTCCACGTTTGGATCACCAATGATATTTTGCGATAAGCGTTTACCTAATGCAATTTGAACATCTTCAACCATGTTTTCTGGAACAATGATACGACGAACAGCTGTACATTTCTGCCCTGCTTTGGTTGTAATTTCTCTAGCAATTTCTTTAATAAAAATATCGAACTCAGGCATTGATGGTGTTACATCTGTACCCAATACGCAACAGTTTAAAGAATCTGCTTCCATATTAAAATGAACAGCTTCTTGCAACAAGCGTGGATGTGCCTTTAGCATTTTACCTGTTGATGCAGACCCTGTAAACGTAATGGTATCTTGACTTTCTACATGATCTAAAATTCCGTTTGCACTTCCGCAAATTAATTGTAAAGCCCCTTCTGGTAAAATATTGCTTGCAATGATTTCTTTAACAACGGCTTCCGTTAAAAAAGATGTTAAGGCTGCAGGCTTAACAATTGCAGGCACTCCAGCCAACCAATTAACCGCTACTTTTTCTAACATGCCCCAAACCGGGAAATTAAATGCGTTGATATGGATAGCTACACCTTCTTTTGGAACACAAATATGGTGACCAATAAACGTATTGTTTTTAGACAAACGGGCTACATCCCCATCGTAACAAAATGTTTCGTTAGGAAATTGGCGACGTAACGATGCGTATGTAAATAAATTTCCAATACCACCTTCAATATCTACCCAACTATCAACGCGCGTTGCACCAGTTGCCCAAGATATTTTATAAAATTCTTCTTTTTTACTTTGCAAATGCAGTGCTAATGCTTTCAACATTAAACCACGTTGTTGAAACGTCATGTTGCGTAACTTTGGTCCACCAACGGTGCGCGCATAATGACACATGGCTCCAAAATCCAATCCTTTACTACTTGTAGTTGCAATAGCATCACCTGTTATTGCATTATATAATTCTTGTCCTTTTTCAGAACCAGCTGCCCATTGCCCTAAAGCGTAATTTTGTAATGCGTTCATAGAAATAAAAACATATTTAAGATTGAAAATTAACTAATAAAAGTGGTAATACAAAAGTATATTAAATGAAAAAAAATACAAAAAGAGTTGACTTAAACCAATCTCTTCAAAAAGAATGTTCCGAAAGGCACTAATGACAATAAAAAAGAAAGAACCGCATTTTTAAACGACATCTTTACCTTAACGAACATAAGAGCTAATAAAATCATAAAGGCCACAAATAAAACCCCATGCAAAGTGCCAACAGGACGAATGTATTCAGGAATATGAAATATGTATTTTAATGGCATCGCAAAGAAAACTAAAATTAAATAACTATAACCTTCTATTTTTCCAATTTTTAAAAACCAATTGGTAATGTTTTGATCTGTTTGAGTTTGAGTCATGTTTATTTATTTTATGATTCAATAAATTGTGGCGCTACCATAAACTTTTCAATCATGGCTTCTATTCTTTCAGAATAGGCATTCGTAAAAATTAAATGCTGACATTTAGGTAAACTATCTGCTAAACGATGAATATAGCCTTGATGTAAATTCTTAACGACAAGTTCTGTATCATCAATCGCAAATAATTTAACTTTTGTAATATTAATATTCTTACGAAAATAAATTTCCATGATTCGTTTTGGTGTTCCAATCACAACATCGGCGCCAATATAAATATCTTCATTTTGTTTGTCTATTTTTCCGCCTTCGTGTGCTGTATGAATTCTTAATTTAGTTCCAACTGACAATAATTTAAATTGATTTTCCATTTCAATGGCATGGTCAATACTTGGAACAATAATTAAGGCGCGAGCTGCATCTTCAAACGGCTCCTTTAACTTATGAATAGTAGTTAAAACAAGTGCGGTAGTTTTGCCAGAATGATCTTCACTTTCAATAATTAAATCAGCTCCGCTATTTATTTTTGAAATTATTTTTTGTTGTAATACTGTTGGTTCAAGTATGTTATTTTCAGTTAATGCATTTGCCAAATGCTTACTCATTTTTTTTATCAAGGTATTCATGTCCATTTTTTTTCGAATTAAATACTAAAAAAAACAGATAGCGATTTATTTTTAAAAAATTATCCAAACAGTTTACTAAATACATCTTCCATTTTAGTAACCGCTATCACGTCGATTTTTAGCTGCTTTAAATTTAAGCCTTTTAAATTATAAGTTGAAATAAATATTTTTTCAAATCCTAATTTCTGTGCCTCAAAAATACGTTGCTCAATTCTGCTAACAGGTCTAATTTCACCCGTTAATCCTACTTCTGCAGCGAAACACACATTTTGAGGAATAGGTAAATCTTCGTTACTTGATAACACCGCACAAACTAATGCTAAATCAATTCCAGGATCTTCTACTTTTATTCCTCCAGCAATATTAATAAACACATCTTTTGCACCTAATCTGAATCCACAGCGTTTTTCTAAAACAGCCAACAACATTGATAATCGTCTTAAATCAAAACCAGTTGAAGAACGCTGTGGCGTGCCATAAGCTGCCGTGCTAACCAAAGCTTGTGTTTCAATTAATAACGGCCTGTTTCCTTCTAATGTGGCCGCAATCGCAACACCACTGGTTGCTTCATTTCTATCAGTAATTAAAATTTCAGATGGATTTAAAACCTCTTTCAAACCATCACCATTCATTTCGTAAATACCCATTTCGTTGGTGCTGCCAAATCTATTTTTTGTAGCACGTAGTAATCTGTAAATATGATTTCTATCGCCTTCAAACTGCAAAACAGTGTCAACCATATGCTCCAATACTTTTGGACCTGCCAAACTTCCCTCTTTTGTAATATGTCCAATCATAAAAACAGGCACATTTGTTTCTTTTGCAAATCGTAAAAACTCAGCAGCACATTCTCTCACCTGACTTACACTTCCGGGACTACTATCAATATAAGCCGTGTGTATGGTTTGAATAGAATCAATAACAACCAATTGCGGCTGAACACTATTTATTTGCGTAAAAATATTTTGTGTATTTGTTTCTTGAAGAATAAAACAATTTTCGGTAGTAACACCAATACGTTCTGCACGCATTTTTATTTGTTGTTCGCTCTCTTCGCCACTCACATAAAGTACTTTTAAATTCTTTAGTCTTAAAGCAAGTTGCAACATCAACGTTGATTTTCCAATACCAGGTTCTCCACCAAATAAAACCAAACTTCCGGGCACAATGCCGCCACCTAACACTCGTGTTAACTCTTGGCCAGGAACAGGAATACGAGGGTATTCTGAAATTCCAATTTCTTGTAATAAAATGGATTGATTTGATTTATGATTTTCATTCTTACTTGCAGAAAATAATTGCAGACGATCATTCTTAGTTTCTTTATGAATGACTTCTTCCACCAATGTATTCCATTCGCTGCAACTATTGCATTTTCCGGCCCATTTAGCAGCTTGTGCGCCACAACTTTGACAAAAATAAGAGGTTTTTGTTTTCGACATATTCTGATTTTTTATAAATCAAAAGTAATACGTTTTATAGGAGTGTATTGCTACAATTTGTAGAATCTTTAATATTCGATATCTAAATCAAATCGTTTTTTAAGTTCTAAAAGCATAGGATTCTTTTCCGACATCAATTTAAATTTATCCATTGGCTTATAGGCTTTCAACGAATCAACGGTTTCTAATACCTTGATTTCTAACTGCGCTTGTTTATTTTTTAAAATTGTTCTGATTTCATCCAACATATCTTGCTTAATGGTTGTAAGCATTTCACGTTGAACTTCATTAGTTAATTCAATCAAGATTGTTGGAAAATGGAAGCTAATTTTACTGGATGTTAATGTGGCATACAATTGTCTATTTCCACTTTGTAATTTTAATTCTGCAAACTGTTTAACACCCTGTAAAGCATGTTCACTAGTTAACTCGGTTTCAACTTCAGCGACGGAAGGTATTACAACCTCAGAAACACTAATAGTACTTACTGGCTGTTGAACACCATTTTCTTTCAACAAAAACTGGGATTTAATTTTTAGTTCATTAAACCCAACGACAGGTGTTTGAGTTGTTTGAATTTGAGGAATGGCATTGAATTTTGCAACAGGAGTAGTGGCTTGATTTGTGTCGCTAGCAACTTGAGCGTTAGCCGAATTTACGAATTCATCTTTTTTTTTTCCGCATTTGAAAGTGCGGCAGTTAAATTATTAATTTGTAAAAGTGTCATTTCCACTTGGAGTCGCTGATTTTTGGCAGACTTATAGTTAACGTCACATTTACTAATATAATTTAAAGCATTCAATAAAAAAGGTACTTCACACAAATTTGATTGAACTGAAAAACGTTGCTTTAATTGATCACTCACTTCTAGTAATTGAACCGTAAATTGATCTTTACTCACTAATAAATTACGAAGATGTTCTCCAAATCCAATAATGAAATTATGACCATCAAATCCTTTCTTTAAAATCTCATCAAAGGTTACCATCACTTCACCCATGCGATTATTTAAAACAGCATCCGTTAATTTAAAATAATATTCATAATCAAGTACGTGTAAATTTTCTACAACAGCCTTGTACGTTAGATGATTACCTGTAAATGTAACCATCTGATCAAAAATGGAACAGGCATCACGCAAACCTCCATCAGCTTTTTGTGCAATGATATTTAAAGCTTCTTGTTCGTAGGTGATTTGCTCTGTTTTAGCAATATGAGCCAATTGAACAGCAATATCTTCAGGTCTAATTCTATTAAAACTAAAGACTTGACAACGAGATAAAATAGTTGGTATTATTTTATGTTTTTCGGTTGTTGCCAAAATAAATTTAGCGTGCTTTGGTGGTTCTTCTAATGTTTTCAAAAAGGCATTAAATGCGGCAGATGACAACATGTGAACCTCATCAATCACATACACTTTATAATCACCCAACTGAGGCGCAAACCTTACTTGGTCAACTAAATTTCGAATATCGTCAACCGAATTATTTGATGCCGCATCTAATTCATACACATTTAATGATGCTCCCGAATCGAATGATACACAAGAATCGCAAGCGCCACAAGCTTCGCCATCGGTTGTAAGATTGGTACAGTTTATCGTTTTTGCAAAAATACGCGCACAAGTTGTTTTACCAACACCACGCGGTCCGCAGAATAAATAGGCTTGTGCTATCTTACCATTTTTAATAGCTTGCTTTAGAGTATCCGTAATATGGCTTTGCCCCACAACTGTATTAAACAATTGTGGACGGTATTTTCGGGCTGATACTATAAAATTATCCATATCTTGGGAATAAATTTACACTAAAAATGGCTATAAAAAAGGTTAAATTATTAACTGATTGTGAATAAGTATCTATATTTGAAATATGAGGTTTTTTAACAACTCGACATATCTTTTATCTTTTTTAATTGGACTATTGTGCGTTTTTAACTCAGAAGCTCAACAAATTTTATTAAAAGGGACAATTGTTAGTTCTGATAGCGCCAGCGTGATGCCCTTTGCTTATGTCATCAATACACGAACCGGACACGGTCAATTGAGTGATATGAATGGTGAATTCTCCATTACAGCCAACCTTTCAGACTCAGTATTATTTTCTTTTATTGGATTTCAACGACTAAAAATACCGGTAAAAAAACTATATGTAGGAATTGATAAGTTTTGCAAAGTCATTATGAAAGAAACTACCTATAAAATAAATCAAGTCGTTGTTAGTGAATTTAAACTAAAACCTTACGAAAGGGATTACATGAAACGTGTTATTTCAAATTCTAAGATAAAAACTATTAATGCAATTGAAAGTCCGATTAGTGCATTATATATGGAATTTAGCAAAAAAGGAAAAGAACAAAAAAAATTAGCGAAAATTTTTGAAGAGATATTTATTCAAGAAGAAGTAGGGAAAAAATTTAATGGAGAAACCCTTCGTAAACTCACTGGAGATGAAACGATTGACTTTGAAAAGTTTAGGAAATACTGTTATTATTTAAGCAATGATTTTATTATTAATACAGAGGGATACGATTTGTATTACCGTGTGATGGATTGCTATTACCGCTGGAAAGAAGAAGGTAAATAATAATTATAATAAGGTTTCGATTGCTTTCGGCAAATACTCCATTTCTAATTCGTGAATTTTTTTTGCTAAAGATTCAGCAGTATCGTTTTCATCTAAGTCGCATTCTTTCTGTAAAATAATTTCTCCTTTATCGTATTCTTCATTTACAAAATGAATGGTAATACCACTTTTAGATTCCTTATTAGCGATAACCGCTTCGTGCACAAATGCGCCATACATGCCTTTTCCGCCGTATTTAGGCAATAACGAAGGATGAATGTTTATTATTTTATTTGGAAATGCTTTAATAAATGCTTCTGGCATTTTTAATAAAAAGCCTGCTAAGACAATAAAATCAATATTTTCGGTATGTAAAAATTCAATAATTTTATCGGTGTATTCATTGAGCGCAGTCTTACTAATGAGTTGAACATTTTTTTTATAGCGTTCTGCCTTTTCAATAACACCCGCTTTTTCATTATTAGTGACAACTAATTTTATTTTTACGCGCTTATCATTATTAAAATACTGAAACAAATTTTCAGCGTTTGTTCCTCCTCCTGATGCAAAAATGGCAATGTTTGTCATAACTATTTAATTAACTTTTCCTAAAGCGTAATAAAAACCAAAACCAACTGTAATTAAACTAGTATTCCATTTATTACTAATTCGCGTATAATCAAGCCATTTGTCAAATCCGGCATAGGCTGGATTAAATTGAGAAAAATTATAATGGTAAGAGATATAACCTCCAAAAGCAAAATTAGATTCTACTAAAAAATTAACGCCAACAGTTGGTTCAATAAACGAACTGGTAAAACGTGTTGGATACTTTCCTATCAATGAATCGTTTTTGTATTTAATGGCAGAATATTGAGTTGCCCCAAATCCAGTATTTAAACTCATGGTAGCAAATCCTCTATCGCTAAAAAAATGATCGTAGCCAATTTTCAAATAACCATTTTGCATTTGCATAGAGGTATTGATAAATTGTTCTCTAAAATGTTTTTGCGATTTATAATAGACATGATTGAAACCTATGCCTGCAAAAAAACCACCAAATAATTTATAGTTAAGATTTATATCCAATGAAGAAACTCCTGAAAAAGAACTTCGAAGCGCTTTGCTTGATGCAACTTTTGGAATACCAACATTGGCACGGATAGAAAATTTTGGCAAACTGGTTACCTTAATGTCTTCTTGCGCTAATGCAGACAAAGTAAAAAATGATACGAATAATACAATGATACATTTCATTTTAAACAACGAAACCGGCTTGTATTTATTGTATGAATATGACTTCAGTATTTGCACTAAGCAAACTTAGATTCAAAATGTTTCATCACATCCACTAACACCTGCACACTTTCTAACGGCAGCGCATTATACATAGATGCTCTATAACCACCAACATCTCTATGTCCTCGTATACCGCTTATATTAGCCTCTTTTACTAATTTATCAAATTCAGGTTCAAGCTCAACTTTATTCAAAAGAAAACATGCATTCATGTTACTTCTATCTTCTTTCACTGTTGTACCCACGAACTGTGTGTTTCTATCTATTTCATTGTACAATAAATCTGCTTTCTGTTGATTGATAGCTTCAATCCAACTAACTCCACCTTGCTCTTTTAACCAACGTAACGTTAACATCGTTACATAAATAGGAAATACAGGTGGCGTGTTGTACATACTTCCACCTTTGATATGAACTTGATAATCCAACATCGATAACATTTTACGGCCTGTTTTACCCAAAATTCCTTTCTTAATCATTACCATTGTGCTTCCAGCAGGACCGATGTTTTTTTGTGCTCCAGCGTAGATTAATGAAAAATCGTTTGCATTAATCTTACGACTAAAAATATCTGAACTCATATCACACACTAAAGGAATATCGCATTTCGGAAATTCTTTTAACTGCGTTCCATAAATTGTATTATTAGACGTGATATGTAAATAATCTGCATCCTTTGGAATTTCATATCCTTTAGGAATGTAACTAAAGTTTTTATCTTCTGAGGAAGCAATCACATTCGTGTTACCAATAATTTTAGCTTCTTTAATTGCTTTAGTTGCCCAAACGCCTGTGTTTACATAAGCAGCAGTACCACTTTCTCTTAATAAATTATAAGGAACCATAGCAAACTGAAGACTTGCGCCACCACCCAAATACATCACATCATAATCATCACCTACTTCAAATAAATCTTTGATTAATTGATGCGACTCATCTATAACCGCTTCATAGTTTTTGCTACGATGAGAAATTTCTAGTAACGATAAATTTAAATTATCAAAATTTAAACATGCATCAGATGCTTGTTGTAATACTTCTAAAGGCAAAATACCTGGGCCTGCACTAAAATTATGAATTTTTGACATATGGATTTTATTTTTTAATGTAGGCTAAATTAATAAATTAATATCAATTTATACTAATCAAAAAACAACCAATTTATACCAAATTTAAAGGCTCTGTCATTTTGAATGTAATTTGGGGTGAGGCTGTAATTGCTGCCAAAAAAGCCCTGCGTCACATGATCAATTTTAATAAAAAATTGAACCGGTTTAATTCGGGCATTTATGAAGAAATCAACATAAGGATAATTTCCAACCTTTTTTTGAGTTTGAACGTAATACATATTTAATGCAGGTGAATAAGCCATACCATTAAATTCGCTGAAATACGTGGCATTAAATCCAACTTGAAGCTGTAAAGCGTTTTTAAATAAAGCCCCTTGGTAAAATAATGCGGAATTAAAAATATGCGTTGGCAAAGAAGTGATTGCTTGATAGGAAGAAGATTGGTAATTATACTTTACATTTAAACACAAATGCTTTAATACTAAAAAATCTTTGTAAATAAATGCATTCATATTTTGAATCGTTGCGGATGTTTGTTCAGGTGAAACAAGCTCATTTAAGTAAATTTGATTCTTTATGTTTTGAGATATAACACCAAATCCAAAACGATTATTTAAACTAGCTATACCAATAGTTGACTGAACTTTTTCAATTGGCACAAAATTATTTTTCCATTGATAGTGATTACTAATCCACCTATTATAAAAATAATCGGCATGGCGTTTTTCACTTGAAAAATTAATAATCAATTTATATGAAAATGATTTTTCCTTAATAACCATTTTCTTGATTATTTCATTATTGATTTCAATTTGATAATCATTTGCATTGCCTCCATTCACGATATAACTTGCCTTTATAAAACCATTATATGCTTTGTCATTTATATAAAAGCCGGCTTGCATACTATTATTTTTAATAACAGAATCAAAACCATGTTGATAGGTCTGGTTAAATTCATTTCTAAACCCTATTTGTAATTTAGAATGAATGGGTTTTATATCTAATACATAATGTATTGCATTCGAGAAATTACGCCAGTGGCTAGAATCATTTGTTTTTAATGTATCCAAATAATTCAATTGATAATACTTATCAGTTGAAATACCATTATCTAAATATTTCGAAAAATTGCTCTGATACTCTATTTCATAATTGATGTAATGTGAAAAAACGGTTGAGCTATCTTCTATTTTATTTAAGCGATACCAAGGGTTAAAATTAACGGTCGTTTGACGTAATTCGCGCTTTGCTGCACTTAAATTCAAGGCTAATAATTGTTTATTGATGTTGATATTTTCTTTAAAAACAGTATCATATTTTAACCCACCATTTTCAAGGTGTTTATTTTTATTGTACAGAAAAAAAGCAAAGTAACCGACTCTATTAGATTTGCTTTTATAATGACTTGTGGTATAAAAATTATTGGTAAATGTTTGTTGTTGTTTGTAAAACCCTAAACTCCCATAGCGTTTAAAACCCAAAGTAACGTTTAATTTATTTTTTAATGTATTGCTAAATAAAAAATCGAAATTTTGTTCTTGCTTACTACCAGCAATACCAGTTAAATTAGCATATGGACCCTTTGTTTGATGATATACAATATGATTATGATTGAATACATCATTTTGATAAGGAGCACGGTAAAAATTAAAACCAAGTCTGAATGTTTCGTATTTAAAACATAGTGGCGAAGATGGCAAACCATAACTGCCATTCGTATTGCGAGGTGAGTAATTTTGAATATGACTAATTGATGTGTCTATTTTTTGATACTTGAATGACTTATAATTTGTTTTTTGTTCATGTGTTAATACAGAAATATAGCTACTATCGACAGGATAGAAAACTTGGGATTTCAACTCAAAGAATAAGCCTATAAAAAAAATTAAACTAAGGGTGTTTTTCACTTCCGTAAATACTAAATTATAAATTAACCTTGATGAACGTAAGCATTTTGTTGTATAAATGTGTACGTGTTAAACCACCAGATATACCATGGTTTTTATTTGGGTATGTCATGAAGTCGAATGGGATATTATTTTTTACCAATTCTCGAGATAGTTCCATTGAGTTCTGAAAATGAACATTATCATCACCACTACCATGAATTAATAAAAACTTTCCTTTAATTTTTTTAGTAAAATTAATAGGTGAATTATCTTCGTAGCCGCTTTTGTTATCTATGGGCTTTCTCAAAAAACGTTCAGTGTAAATATTGTCGTAAAATTTCCAATTGGTAACAGGTGCCACGGCGATTGCCGCTTTAAAATAATCTGCGCCTTTACTAATTAACAATGAAGCCATATAACCACCATAACTCCAACCCATGAAGCCAATGCGTGTTTTATCTACAAATGGTAAATTACCAATGTATTGATTCGCTTCTATTTGATCTTGCACCTCTAACTTACCTAATTGTAAATAAGTACTATGTTTAAATTCTCTTCCTCGACCTAAAGTTCCTCTGCCATCGACACACACAACCACATAACCTTCTTGGTTTAGTAATGAATGCCACCAAAAATCTGTTCTGTCCCAAGCATTGTTGCATTTATTAGAACCGGGGCCGTTATAGGCATACATATAAACTGGATACTTTTTTGAAGCATCAAAATCACGTGGTTTCATCATCCAACCGTTTAGCTCAATACCATCTGAATTTTTGAATGAAAAGAATTCTTTTCTAGATAAGCTGTAATTTTTCATTTGCAAATTTAAATCAGCGTTATTTTCAAGAACTTTAACCAACTTTCCATCAGCACTATGTAACTCATATACTGGCGGAGTATTTGCATCCGAAAATGTACTCACATAATATTTCAAACCATTACTAAATTCAGCATCTGTTGTGCCAGACAATGAAGATAAACTATTTTTTGTTTTCCCATTTAAACTGA
The DNA here is from genome assembly GCA_044340865.1 of Bacteroidia bacterium. Classification (GTDB taxonomy): domain Bacteria; phylum Bacteroidota; class Bacteroidia; order B-17B0; family Aurantibacillaceae; genus UBA4416. The sequence continues at coordinate 11,758 of JBIISW010000064.1, forward strand.
TACTATAAATGACTCTGTTAATTGGTCCTTGTTCCGTACTTTGATAATATAACCGATTAGTTTGTGAGTCATATCCATAAAAAGCAATAACATCCCAAGCTCCTTTTGTAATTTGATTTACTAAAGTTCCATTATTATCATAAACATATAAATGATTAAAATTATCTTTTTCACTCGTCCAAATAAAACCTTTCCCGTTTGGCAAAAAAACTAAATCATCACTTACATCCACATACGTTTTTGATTCTTCAGTTAAGATAACTTTTGCATCACCAGTTGAAGCGTTAGCGTAGAATAGCTCTAACTTATTTTGCAATCGATTCATTCTTTGCACAGATAAACAATTTGGATCTGTTGTCCATTTAATCCTCGGAATGTAAATATCTAATTCCTTACCTAATTCAACATTAACGATCTTAGCAGTTTTTAAATCATAAATATGCACAGAAACTAAGGAATTATCTTCGCCAGCTTTTGGATATTTAAATGTTACTTTATCCGGATATAAATTATTGTTATATACATCAAAGGAATACTCCTTTACCTTGCGCTCGTCAAATCGAACAAATGCAAGTTTGGTTCCATCTGCATTCCATTCAAAATAATCAGCTTTACTAAATTCTTCTTCATAAACCCAATCAGCCCAGCCGTTTTTTACTTCATTATTTTTTCCATCCATTGTGATTTGTGACTCTTGATTAGAATCTAAATCTTTCATAAATAAATTATTATCGCGAACAAATGCTACTTTATTGCCCAGAGGAGAAACGGCTGCAAACATTTGTTTTCCATTATTAGATAACGCGGACAGTGTACCTTTATAAATATCGTAAATAAAATATTCAGCTTTAGATGAGCGGCGATAAATCTCTTCAACGTTTATTTTAAATACAATTTTTGACTCATCCGGACTGAAAGAATAATCGCTTATATCAATTGGATTTCCTGCAACTTTCAAGTTTTTATTATCTAATACAATAGCCAGCTTTTTGCCAGATTTTAAATCGTACTTCACAATTTGTTTACTCCCATTTTCAGAAACGATATCGGTATAATGCATGCCGTTTTTTAAGGCTTTGAAACCAGAGGCAGATTTGGAAGAAAATTTCCTAAATGTGAAAATGTCTTCTACTGATATGTTTTTTTGCGCAAACATATTTCCTAAAAAAGTCGTTAAAAAAACAACTATAATCAATCTTAAAATCATAATGAAATATTTAATAAAAGTGCAAGTTAATAAATACTCTGTTTCAAAAAACAGTATTTGACACAAAAGGTAGAATATTGAATAAAAGTATTGGATTTTAGTTTAAATTTGATTAGATTAGCTTAAAAATAATTTGAGATGCAAACCTATACTACCATCATCATTGACGACGAAGAAAATAGTCGTAGCAACACCAAAACGATGCTTGAAAGCTATTGTCCGGAAATAGTTGTCATAGCTGAAGCTTCGAGCGGTATGGAAGGAAAAAAATTGATACAAGACTTAAAACCACAAGTTGTTTTTTGTGATATCAATATGCCAGGAATGACTGGATTAGAGATGATTGATGGTTTAGCTCATCGTGATTTTTGTTTGATATTTTTAACAGCCTATAGTGAGCATGGCATTAATGCTGTAAAAGCTGGAGCTATCGATTACCTTTTAAAACCATTGATCCTAAAAGAACTGCAAGAGGCGGTAAAAAAAGTGGTGCATTATTATGAACAAAAAACAGTTGTTACCAATACTGCGAACGTAGATAAAAATCTTGTTTTAATTAATCACAGTAAAGGGTTTACACTTATCGATTATAAAGACATAGTTTGGTTAGAAGCTTCAGATAATTACACGAATAT
>JBIISW010000065.1:0-13524 GCA_044340865.1 Bacteroidia bacterium
TCTTACCCTTTAATGTATCGTATAATGGATTAGTGAGTGTAAAAGAGTAATCGTTGTTTTCCGAAATTTGTCCGCCTTCATAAATTTGATAACTTGCTAAATAACTCGAATCAAGTACTTTGGTTGATTTCAAATGATAGTTAAATTGATAGGTTTCAATATCTGTTGTTGCCTTATTATTAATATATGTTTTACCGTTTTCAATTTTTATGCTATCACCCGGTAATGCTATGCATCGTTTTACAAAATAGGTGCGATGATCTACTGGGTATTCGTCTTCTTGTGGATAATTAAATACAACTACATCATGGCGTTCTATACCTAAATCGCCTGACAAACGAAAATAAGGTAGTGTGAAAAATTCAGAATAATATTTTTGATTGATGAATGGGATGCTTAATATTGTTTTTGGAAGGCGCGGTCCGTAGGACAGTTTATTGATAAATATAAAATCGCCAGTTAACAAACTTTTTTCCATTGATGGAGAATTAACCGACGACACTTCAAATAAAAATGTTCGGATAATTAATACAACGATAAATGAAATTGAAATAGCCTTTAACCATTCGGCCATTACTTTGTATGTTTGTTTGTTTTTCAAGGTCTGTTTTTAAGCTATAAAGATATTATAAATATGATAAAAAAAATCCCCTCATTTCTGAGAGGATTTTGGAGCAATTTATAAAAGTTTAACCCTTAATTATTCCCTAACAATTGCTTTATGTATTAATTCAATTTGAATGCTGGAATCTTTCCTTCTAGCATCAATGCCGTAGATTTTTTCACATGTTCTTCAAAATTACCAAATGCTAATGCATCGAGCATTTCTGATCGCGACATGTTTGGATTCCCAAATTGTTTTTTGATATCTTCAGAACAACGGTCTACAAATTTTTCAAACTTATTTGGAGCCCATAAGTATTCTTTAACTAAAGCTTCTTTTTCAATTTTAAATTCTTCAGGTAAACCACCTTCAATTTTCGATTTAATATCTAACCCTTCGTATGTTTTAGGTAATTGACGATTGTCAAATAAAAATGGCTTTGAAATATTAATAACGTGTTTTTTTCTTTTAGGATCAATCATTGTTAAACCTTCAATACGAAGACCTTTTTTCTTCAAAGATCCAAACTTACTCTCAAAACTCTTTAATATTTCAAACATGATTTTTTAGCCTTAAAACAGTTATTAACAAAAGTAAGGTAATTATTGTTAATAACCTAATGGTTTTAAATTAAAGCTAAAATATAATTGTTGTTAATGTTATTTATATGTTTATAAACGGTTAATATTCTGTTATTAATAATTATAAATAACAGAATACTAATAAGTTATGGATAAAAATAACATTGTTATCATCTTATTTATTTAATTGCTGTCTTTTCTGTCCGAAATCTAAAATTTTGTCAATAAACTGATAGGGTTTGTAATTATTGATTGCCGCTTGATGATAAATACAGGTTGCAGGCGTCATACCTGGTAAAGAGTTTACTTCTATAAAGATTACTTCTACGTTTTCCGGATTATAGATTCTCACAAACGCGTCGATTCGGCAATAACCAATAACATTTAAAACTTGAGCCGCTCTACCGAGAGTTTGTTTCACAGTTTCCGAAATTTGTTGTCGTTCACTTTCAATTCGCGAATATCGAGCAGGTGTAATATTTTGTCCTTGCCCAGCCAAAAACTTCTCTTCCAAACTTAAAATATCCCCTTCTGATAAAGCTTCTGAGGCTTCAAAAACCTCATACTCAATTTCATTCTGTTTATTAAGTTTTGTAAGCATTCCACCAGTGATTTCTAAAAAATGAGACGCATTATGTTTGCTAATTAACTCTTCAATTAATAAAACTTGTTTTTGAGGAAACTCTTCTTTTTCTTTGATATGAAGGATACTGGCCGCTTCCATATTTAATGACTCTTCATTTCTAAAAATGAGATTTGCAAAAGCTTCAAGCTCTTCGTTATTTTTTATTTTTTTAACGGCACTGCTGCAACCATCATCTACAGGCTTTGCAATAATTGGATAGGTGTATTCGGTGTTAATTTTTTGAAGAACTTTTTCTTTATTTGATTCCCATTCGTGTTTTGTTATTAAACCATGTTTAGCTACTAAAAAACCATGTTTTAATAAAATCTCGTTGGTTTTATATTTGTCAATCGTAATTTCCGAACTTTCTTTTCCAGAACCGTTATAACTTAATCCTACTTTTTCTAATTCAGATTGAATGGCTCCATCTTCTCCAGGTCTTCCATGAAGCGCAATAAATACTTGTTTTACTTCTTTTGCTAAATCTGTATACGATATGTTTTTTGGTTCTAATAAGGTTTGCGAAGTACAATATTTAGTTGTAATATTTTTACAAGCTGCAATGATTTCAATAATGATTGGATGTGTTTTCCAATGGTTTATTTTTTCGTTAATATCATCAGCATTGTCTTTTAACAATACATTAATAGGAATATGATGCAGAATATGTTGCTGATTATTACCTGATAAAAAAACGGGTATTGGAGCATATTTTTCTGATGATGCTAATTTTTCAAAAATATTTCTACCACTTTCAACGGATATATGTCGTTCACTCGAAAAGCCTCCTAATACAACTGCCACAGGAATTTTTGTTTGAGTGCTATTTTTTTCATTTTCTAAATCTGTATCTAATCTAGCAAGCAGTGATTCGTAAATCCCCCCACCTTTACTGTCTTTAATACGTTTGTGTAAAGATGTACGAATGATGTAAGTTAAAAATTGCGAAGGATTTAATCCAATTTCGGCAGCTTGGTGAAAAAAGAATGATGAAGGCATCATACCCGAGGTTGTGTTTGGATCATTTAAAAACACATCGCCATTTACACTTAAAAATCCATCAATACGTGCATATACATCAAAACATAATTCTGAAAATAATCGTTCGCATTCTTTTCTTATCGCATTAATATCTTTATCTGAAGCATCAATGGGAGTTATTTTGCGTGATAGTCCTGGAAGGTATTTACTTCTGTAATCAAATAATTCTTTTCCTTTTCTAATTTCTGTTGGCGGTAAAGCTATTGCTTTTCCATGATTATCAGAATCTTCTAATACAATACATGAAAATTCTTTTCCTTCAATAAATGATTCAATCATCACCGTACTTTCACCATCTAATGCCTCTAAAACAAAGCCTTCTGTTCGATCACAGTTTGAATTTAAATATGAAATCAATTCGTATTGATTATAAAATTTTAAGATCCCTTTCTGATCTGTAAATGATAAGGCGGTATTTATAGATAATGGCATTCCGATACCTTCACGAATATCAGAAAGTGTTTTTATAAAATTAATTTTTTCTAAATCAGATAATTTTTTCCATATGACTGAATCAACCCATTTGGTAAAGAAAGCCTTTTCTACATCAGCCATAAATAACTGTTCGCTATCAGTATTAAAAATTGAAATACCAATGGAAGAACCTTGATTTGCTGGTTTTATAACCATCGGAAATCCAATTTCCTTTTTTGCTTTTTCCCAAATACCCTTTGTATTTCCTTGTATCCAATGAGTTCTGTCAATAGTGAAATAGTGAGGACTTTTAAATCCGGCATTGACCATTAATTTTTTTTGTACACTTTTATCAATTCCAATAGAGCTAGGTAAAATACCACTACCTGAATATGGAATTTGTAAATACTCTAAAACACCTTGTATTCGTCCATCTTCACCATAAGGACCATGCAGTGCTAAGAAAGCAAAATCGATTAAAGTTGATAATTTATAAAGTTCAATTTTTGTTCCAATTTGAGATATTAAATTTTCTTGTTCGTGTATGCTTAATTCGCCAAGGTTTTCAGCGTAATATTGAAAGTCTGTATTTGAATTAGGTATAAATTCTACAGGTGGATAAAAATCTCTGATTGTTCCTTTGTAAACAAAATTCCAGTTTAATAAAACGATGTTTCCAAAGGAGTCGACAAATAATGGAATAGCTTCAAATAATGATTTATTGAGGTTGTCGTATACAGTTCGACCTCCTGCAAAAGATATTTCGCGTTCTTTTGAACGACCACCAAATAAAATTCCAATTTTGATTTTAGACATAATGTATTTAAATGCTTATAATAATAACCCTATTTTTTTTCTTAAACTGAATAGCATTAAAGTTAAGACAGATAAATTTATCTTAGGTTTATTTGAGAATTAACTATGAACTAGTCGTTGTTAAAATCAAACCATAGTATTTTTTTTTTTTGAGCGCATTTTCTCTTAAAAATAATGGACTTATCATAAGTATTAATAATAATGTTGTATTTTAGCATTTAGTTTAATTGTATGAGAAAAATGAATATAAAGAATAATGTATTAATAGTTTGTTTTGGATTATTATCTGTTTCACTATTTGCTCAAGCTCCGGGAGGAGTAACAGCAGGCCTAACAAGTTGGTTCAAAATTGATAATGCTGCATCGGTTGTAGGAAGTCCAATTTCAACATGGGGTGGAAGTGGAAGTACCTCTAGTTTTAGTATTTCTCAAACGGTTGCATCAAAACGACCTATATTAAATTCTGGCGCTATTAATTATAAAAGCTTTAGCTACATGCCTTATGCTGGGTTTGTTGGATCGAGCCAAACTTTTTTGAGTAATTTATCTTTACCATTTGATTTAATTGGCGCTCTAGGTTCATTTATTTACATAGGAGATGGAACTGTTGGTACCGCTATTTCATATCGTTTTGGCACAACCATTCGTTATCAGTTTAAACCTAATTTTAGAGTTCAAACAACTAATAACGGCTCTACAGGTTATACTTTTGATTTTACACCTTCTACTCAGTACTCGGTTTCTGCCGCTCGAGAATTGACTTGCATAGGAGCTGGGTCAAATCAAAAAATGCGATACAATTCTGCTTTAACGACAACCTGTTCTAATTGTAATAGCTCTATTTATAATCCAGCTGTAAATGCAGGATATTACTTAGGTGCCAATCCTCCAAATTCAGAATATTGTAGTAATAATATTCCAGAAGTAATTACTTACTCAACAGCTCTAGCATCTGCTGATTTGGATAAAATAGAATCTTATTTATCAATTAAATATGGCATTACACGAGGTGGAAATTTAGGAACATCTACAATTTATAATTACGTGGCGTCAGATGGTACCGTTATTTTCGATAAATTATTAAATACCGGCTATAATAATAACATCGCCGGTATAGGAAGAGATGATGCCTCTGCTTTAAATAAAAAACAATCAATCAGCGTCAATTTAAATGAAATTTTAACTATTGGAAATGGCACGATTGCTTCAGAAAATAGCACAAATAGCGCGTTATTTACAGTTAATAAAGAATTTTTAGTGTGGGGAAATAATGCATTACCAGCAACTTTTACCAGTACAAATGTACCTGAAGGATTAGTCAATAGATTAGACAGAGTTTGGAAAGCGCAAAGTACCAGTTTTGTTGAAAATACAACCATTGGTTTCGAGCAAAGTTTACTACCTGTTGGCACATCTTCTACTTCTTTAGCCTTGCTGATTGATGATGATGGAGATTTTTCTAATGCAAAGGCTTTCCCTCTTACATCCGCTTCTGGCCCTCGATTTGAGTTTGCAGGACAAAATTTTGATTCATACTCTAAAATGTATTTTACATTAGCCGTTTGCTCAACATTTACACCAGTATTTTCGCCAACTGTTGTTTGTCAGAACGAACCATTAATTTTAAATCTTGTTTCTCCTACTTTCACGACTACAAACTTAGCTTATAATTGGTCTGGACCATCAAGCTTTACTAGTAGCGTGTCTTCTCCTACAATTTCAAGTGTGAGTCTTTCAGGCGATGGAACATACACATTGGGGTTATCTGTTAATGGATGTTATTATAACTATACCGCACAGCCAATTGTAGTTGATACGGCCATTAACTTAACGGTTACAGGTAACTTAGTTTGTTCAGGGAAAACCGCTACACTAGTTGCAAATGGTGCATCAAATTATACTTGGACACCAACAGGTTTAAACACTAGTAGTATTCTTGTTGCTCCAAATACAACAACCGTATTTAGCTTAACAACTACTAAAAATAGCTGTTCTACTAGCACGGTTATCACCATTTTAGTAACGCCAACACCAACGCTGACAGTTAATAATCCTGTTATTTGTCAAGGAGATACAGCTACCTTAAACGTTAGTGGTGCAGCATCATACGTTTGGTTGCCAGCTAATATTACGGGTAGTACTTATACAACCTCACCTACAAGTTCTCAAATTATTTTAGTAACAGGTTCTAATGGACCATGCAGCAGTGCATCATCTTGTACTATTCAAGTAAATCCTCTTCCAACAGATGATTTTATATTTGACTTATCGCAAGCCGAATGTAATGCTAAATTGACGTTTAATTTAGTGTCGGGAGGAATTCCTGCCTATACCTATACATTAGATTTTGGTGATGGGTCAAATTCTATTATTACAAATAGTATTGACCATCAATATCAAACAGGAGTTTATCAAACTACTCTTACCATTGCGCAAAACGATTGTATAAATTATGTAATTAAACCAATTGTAATTAATGCGTTAGATTCTACGGTAATTATTCCAAATACGTTTTCTCCAAATAATGATAAGATCAACGATTCTTATTTTATTAAAGCTAATTGTATAACGGAATTTGAGTTACTGATTTTTAATAGATGGGGAAAATTAGTTTTTAAAACCAATGACATTCTCGAAAAATGGAATGGAACAATGGATAAAGACAATGTTCCAGATGGAGTATATTCCTATATTTTAAATTATAAAAAAGTAAATCAAACAATTTCTACAAAGAAAACGGGACACATTACAATTTTCAGGTAATCTTTTGTAAACTAAAAACATTCGCCTAGTGTGAAATAAAAACCTTTGTTGTATTTGTCGGAGTAGCCATAGTCTAATCGTAGATTTAATTTATCTTTTTCTAATATAGAAATTCTTAATCCTCCGCCGAAACTATGTTTTATGGATGAAGATTGAATCGTATGAATGGATTGGTATACGTTTCCAATTCCAATAAATGCAACGGCACTTAATTTCCAAACAAGAAATGCGCGGTATTCAGCTATAAAAGAAACCATTGATTTATCTTTAAATCTTCCTTGGTAAAACCCTCTTAAATTAGTTGTACCACCTAATGCTGCAAATGATCTAAATGGTGTATCTCCAATTGTTGAATGATTGTAAAATTGAAACGCTAAGATTTGGTTTTTATAAATAGATTTAAAAAATCGTCCTTCAAAAATGACTTTATTAAAACTTAAATCCGATGCTATTCCTTTGTTGTAGCTTGTAGCTTGTGCTTGTAAAAATATCCCTTTTGTTGGCCAAAATGTAAAGTTACGGGTATCGTAGCTAGTGGTTATACCAAAACCTAAAACATGATAAGGTGTTTTACCAAATAAGCTAATTTGATCTAATAAACTGTTAGCTCCATATTTTAATTGTAATACATTTTGATAATCAGCCATTAATCCAAAAAACAAATGCTTGGCAATTTTTTTTTTTAAATGAATGGACGAATTAAATTGTTCGAAGGCATATTTTTCTTCATTTGAATTTTCAGTGTTACTTCCGATTCCCCAAAAAACATCAGGAAAATAACTATGGTTACTTTGAAAGTATAAAATGTATTTTTCTTTTGGAAAATAAATACTTGCATCAATAGCTTGTATATTTTGTTCTTTTTGAGAAAAAATGGCTAAACCTTGAATGACTGATGTACGCGTTAATGTGTCATTTTTGTTTGAGGTTTTAAACGTTAAAGAACTTGATAACCCGAATGCCCAACCAGTTTCAGGAGTTCTGAACAATACAGGTATAACTAAGTAATTTACACGTTTGCTTGTATCGATTGTAAATTGAGCCATTACTGTGTTACATAATATCGAAAAGAATATTAGATATTTTATACAATTCAAATTCATGGCATCTTTTTATACTTTTGAAGCTAAGTAATGATAAAACTCTAAGGTAACTAAAGCATCTAATTCGCAATATTTAATTAATTGTTCCTCTATTTCTTGTGCATCAAATATTGTTTTTTCTACTGATAAACTTTCATAGCTATACATCGCTGTAATTCCAGACTGAATAGATAATGCATTGAAATCAAATTCTGTATTTATAATTGGAGCAATACTTTTTAGGGTGAAATTTCCTTGCATGTTTGGATGATAATAATTCGCTTTTTGAACGGGCTCTGCAACGTCAACTATTTTTTGTTTCAACACATTGATATCATTTCTATAATTAGGATACAATTCTGCTAATTGGTTTAATACTGATTCCTCTAATGATTTATCATACATTAAAATGGTATTAAATGATTTTGTTTTCTCTAAAATAGTTTCTAAAAAAGCAAGCCTATTGTCATTTTCAATTGGTTTAAAATAACTGTATGTTTCATTTAATCCCTTGTTTTTATATACCATCGAAAATAAAAATGGAATTTGTTGGAATGGTTTTGTTCCCTCATAAAAGGGTAGAGCAGGCATCCATACTTCGATATCTAAACTACATATAGGTTCTTGGATAATCGAAACAAAGGTTTTTATTTCTAGGATATTAATTTGTTCAGTTTGTTTTTTTACTGCTTCTATTTGAACTTGAATTTCTTTTTTATTTAAAAATTCATTCTCATTTATAGCAGGTAATTCTTCAATGGTTTTTATATTATTATTGTATAATTCAAACAAAGTTGGTTTGGATAATTTACCTAAAGTAAATATTGAATTTTCAATGGATGTGTTTTTCCAGCAAGAACCTAAAAAATCACATGTATATGGCTGAAAACAATGTGTTCCTATACTTATATCAGGAATTTTACCTTGTTCCAAAGTGTATTTAGCTGCCTGTGTTTTGTGAGAAAAATAATCGGTGTTTTTTATAGCATCCGTCATAATGGATGTCTTTTTAAATAAAGATTGTATATCTAATGACTTGCCTAAAATATATTTTGGATTAAGAGTCAATAAATTAAAATCAACTAAGTTTGGCAAGCAGTTTTTAATTACATAGTATTGAAAGCAAGCATCTTTGACATAGGTTTCAGTTATTTTAAGGGAACTTTTAACTTCATAAGCTATCCATTGATCATTTTCTTTATGCAGTATGTCAACCATAACCAATAATCCATCATAGATAAAAGTAGCTTCATAAATAGTTGTTTCACCACTATCAATTAGTTCTTTTGTTTTTTTTGCAAATAGTAATTGGTCTCTTTTTTCATCGATGGTAACATCAATGCCATTTGGAAATAATTGCTGTGCAAATACCCCAATATCATTACCACGTTTAAAAATAAGTTGTTTTTCTTTGGATAAATTATCTCTTAAGTAAGGATGTTTTTTATACAAATAAAAATGCTTTAAACATTGTTCTGATTTAATAAATGCTGATTTGCTTATAGGACTACTCATTGTGTTTTCTCAATACTTTGCCAAAGTAAATTAGCCGATTTATCCCACGAAAAATGAGTTTTTCTCAAGTTTCCTTTTTCAATGAGTTGGTTTTGTAATAATGGATCATGAAATAAACGAATCATAGCTTTTGAAATGTCTGATGTTTCAAACGGATTTATCAATAAAGCGGCATCCCCAACAATTTCGGGCATGGAAGTTGTGTTGCTACAAATAATTGGAGTCGAACATTGCATAGCTTCTATCAATGGGATACCAAATCCTTCAAAATAAGGAACAAATGTTAATGCAAATGCACTTGCCATTATGGTTTCTAAAATATCTTGCGGCTGTCTCCCAGCAAAAATAATATCTGTTTTATATTCTGATTTTTCAATTGTTTTGATGACATCACCTTCACTCTTGTAGACTGCACCAACTAGTAATAGTTTAAAATCACTTTGTGTTTGTTTTTTAAATTCATCGAATGCTGAAACTAATCTGTTTAAATTTTTACGAGGACTTTGTGATCCCACAAATAAAAAGTAAGGTTTCCCATTTGTAAATTTATGTTTAACAGTTTGTTTTTCGGATTCGCTGATTGTTTTAAATCCTTCGTTAATCCCATTGTAAACAACATCAATTTTAGTTTCATCGATATGGTAATTTTTACAAATATCTGTTTTACTATATTCAGATACAGTGGCTATTCGTGTTGCCAAATTAGCATACTTTGGAAAGTAATGATTGTAATATTTGCTCGTTAATGGTTTTAAATCTTTTGGATTATGAAAAAAATTAATATCGTGAATTACGGGTAATTGTTTACATTTTGCTCCTAATGATAAAAAACCATCTGGTGATAAAAATAAATCTGGTTTTAATTTATGAAGTACATTTTTTACAGAATAATTGAACCACAAGTAATATAAAAAAGGATGACGAGCCTGCGGACCTATAACCAAAGGAGTCACATTATCTGAAAAGATGAATTGATCATCATAATCTCTGTCAAACAAAAAAACAAAATGATCGTTTGGATTATTCTTAGTAATCCGTTTCAACGTTTGGTTAGTAAACCAACCAATCCCATCTAATTTATTTGGTAATAATAAGCGTGTATTTACAACAATTTGCAACCTTAAATTTTTTTTACAATGTAAGTGTATTTACGTTTAAATGAAAATGGATTTACGCTGTTTTTATAAACAACTTTTTTTACATTTACGAAAACTATCATTCATGGAATCGAAAACTATTAGCGTCTCAGATTATTTAAAAAATGTTCAAGTTGAACGAGCTATTTATTTTAATAAACTAAGAGATACGATTGTAAAATATATTCCAAATGGATTTGAAGAATGTATGTCTTATGGTATGATTGGTTATGTTGTACCACACGAAATTTATCCTTCAGGTTATCATTGTAATCCAAAATTACCATTACCGTTTATTTCTATTGCTTCTCAAAAGAATTTTATTGCATTACATCACCTTGGAATTTATGCAAATCCAAAACTTTTAGAATGGTTCACAGCACACTATCCTAATCATTGCAAATCGAAGTTAGACATGGGAAAAGGTTGCATTCGTTTTAAAAAAGCAGAAGATATTCCTTTTAAATTAATAGAAGAACTCGTAAAGAAAACGACAGTAAAAGACTGGATTTCTAAATACGAGGAGCTTTATAAAAAAGTAAAAAAATAAATTTATATTGCATCAAAATCAATCACCACTTTTTCAGTTAGCGGGTGAGCTTGGCACGTTAAAATAAAGCCTTCTTCAACCTCTGCGTCTGTTAGGGCAAAATTATTATCCATTTTTACTTTTCCTTCAAGTACCTTTGCTCTGCAGGTGCAACAAACAGCTCCTTTACAGCTAAAGGGAGCATCTACACCAGCTTCAATGGCTGCATCTAAAATAGTTAATCCAGTTGTATTTAATTTCATGTGGGTTTCATAACCATATTGCATAACAGTTAAATCACAATTAACTGGAGCTCCTGTTTCCAAAGCATTATTTTCAGCTTTTGCAACAGCATCAACAACGGCACTAAAATATTCGATGTGAATTTTTTCCTTGTTAATTTGTAAACTTTCTAAGGCTTGTTTAATGTTTTCCATTAATGGACCTGGCCCACAAATGAAATACTCGTCAGCATTTACACCACCGCAATTTTCTAAAATAGTCTTTACGCGGTCAATAGTTAATAATCCTTTTTGTAATTCACTTACTTGAGTTTTCGGATTATCATAAATTTTTAAAACATTTAATTTATCAGAATGATCAACAGCTAATTTTTCTAATTCAGATTTAAAAATAACAGAATCTTCATCTCTATTTGCGTATACTAATGTAACATGACTTTGTTTTTCTATATATAAAACGCTTTTTAAAATACTCATCATTGGCGTAATACCACTTCCACCTGCAAATAACACGTAGTGTTTTTTATTATTACCAGACAATACAGAGTGAAAATTTCCCATTGGAGTCATTACTTCCATTGTATCCCCAACTTTTAAAGTGCGATTGATAAATACAGAAGCTCTTCCATCAGCTACTTCTTTTACAGCAACACGAAGTTCTTTTTCGTTATAAGGGCTTGTACAAATACTGTATGAACGACGAATCTCTTCACCATTGACAGTCAATTTTAATGTGATATATTGACCTTGCTTGAATTGAAATTCTGGTTGAATTTGTGCTGGAATATCAAATGCTACAGAAACAGAGTCTGATGTTTCTTTGCGAATATCTTTTACTTTCAGTGTGTGAAATCTTGCCATTTTAAATTATTTAGTTCGCAAAAATAGATATAAAAATCAAATAAATGGGTATCTAGAACTTTTTAATAATTACCTAGAAAAACTTAAAATATTTTTTAAAAACGAATATATATTTTGTGAAAAAATTAAACATCATTCTATTTTATTTGTTAATGACATAAATCAGTTTTAAAACGTTTGAAAAAAGTCCTTAAAAGTGTATATTTGTATAATTCAATAAAATAAAAAAGATGGAAATCAATAAATTTGAAGACGTTTTTGAAGGCAAATTGGCCAAAAACGAAATGATAGAGCCAAAAGATTGGATGCCTGAAAATTATCGTAAGCATTTAATCCGTCAAATTTCACAACATGCTCATTCTGAAATTATTGGTATGTTACCTGAAGGAAACTGGATTACTCGCGCACCAAGTCTTAGAGCTAAAGTGGTTTTATTAGCTAAAGTTCAAGATGAAGGTGGACATGGTTTGTATTTGTATACGGCCGCAGAAACATTAGGTGTTAGTAGAGATGAATTATTAAATAATCTTCATACAGGTAAAGCAAAGTATTCTTCTATTTTTAATTACCCAACATTAACTTGGGCAGATATTGGTGCAGTGGGTTGGTTGGTTGATGGCGCTGCAATCATGAATCAAGTGATGTTGCAACGTTCTTCTTATGGTCCATATAGTCGTGCCATGGTGAGGATTTGTAAAGAAGAAAGCTTTCATCAGCGACAAGGCTATGAAATCATGACTCATTTAGCTTTTGGAACAAATGACCAAAAAGAAATGGCTCAAGATGCTTTAAACCGTTGGTGGTATCCAACTATGATGATGTTTGGTCCTCCTGATTCGGAATCACCAAACAGCGAAAATGCTGTAAAATGGCGTATCAAAAGAGAAACAAACGATCAACTTCGTCAGCGTTTTGTAGATCAAACAGTAAGACAAGTGGAATATTTAGGGCTAACAGTTCCTGACTCTAATTTGAAATGGAATGAAGCAAAAAATGGGTATGATTTTACTGAACCAAATTGGGTAGAATTTAAAAACATTATTAGTGGAAATGGACCTTGTAATAAAGAACGTTTAGCAGCTAGAAATAAAGCTCATGATGAAGGTAAATGGGTGAGAGAAGCAGCTCAAGCATTTGCAAAAAAACGCAGTGAAGTTTATGAAGCTGCCTAAAATATAATTTAATAAGAATATTAATAATAATAAAATGAGTGATAATCAGGGCCCAGTATGGGAAGTATTTTTACAAAAAAAAGCAGGACAACCTTTTGTGCATTGCGGAAGTTTACATGCATTTGATAAAGAAATGGCATTAG
>JBIISW010000066.1:0-13412 GCA_044340865.1 Bacteroidia bacterium
AGCCATTAAATCAATCAAAGGAAAAGGATTGATGCTTTCTTTAGAATTTGAAAACACAGATTTGAATTTTAAAATTATTGAAACGTGTATTAAAAACGGTTTAATTGTAGATTGGTTTTTATTTAACACTTATTCTATGCGTATCACACCACCATTGATTATTACTGAAGATGAAATCAAAACAGCATGTGCCATAATTTTAAAATCTATTGATGAGGTTTTAGTTGAGGTTTAAAATTAACAAGTGTTATTTGTATAGTTTATTATCAAACAAAAAAACAGCCCCGATTTATCGGGGCTGTTTTTATATGGAATTAGTTATTTTAAAAATAAAAATGTGTTATTTACTTAAATATAAATTTCGCTCACTATAAATATCTTGAAAATACTCATCGTTTAAATCGTCAATGAAATAAATGGCTTCACCAGTACTTTTCATTTCTGGCCCCAATTCTTTTTGTACTTCAGGAAATTTGTCATAACTAAATACAGGTATTTTGATAGCGTATCCTTTTTTCTTTGGTGCAAAATTAAAATCTTTTACTTTTGCGCCAAGCATTACTTTGGTTGCATAATTTACATAAGGTTCATCATAAGCTTTAGCAATAAACGGAACGGTTCTACTCGCACGAGGGTTTGCTTCAATGATATACACAACTTCGTCTTTCACAGCAAATTGAATATTGATTAAACCAACTGTTTTTAAAGCTACTGCAATTTTCTTTGTATGATCTTCAATTTGTTTAATCACCTTTTCGCTTAATGAAAATGTTGGTAATAAAGCAAAGCTATCTCCACTGTGAATGCCTGCTGGTTCAATATGTTCCATAATTCCAACAATATAAACATCTTTTCCATCGCATATTGCATCCGCCTCAGCTTCGATAGCGCCTTGCAAGAAATGGTCTAATAAAACTTGATTCCCTGGCAAATCATTTAATAATTTCACCACGTGTTGCTCCAACTCTTCTTCATTGATAACAATTTTCATACTTTGTCCACCAAGCACATAACTCGGGCGAACCAACAATGGAAATCCTAATGTTTTTGATAAGGTTATTGCTTCCTCAGCATCTTCAATCACACCAAATTTTGGATATGGAATATCATTATCTTTTAATAAATTTGAAAATGCACCTCTATCTTCTGCTAAATCTAAAGATTTATAATCTGTTCCAATGATTTTTATGCCATAACGTTCTAATTTTTCGGCTAATTTTAATGCGGTTTGGCCTCCTAATTGAACAATAACGCCTTCTGGTTTTTCATGTAAAATAATATCGTAAATATGTTCCCAAAACACAGGCTCGAAGTATAATTTATCAGCTGTACTAAAATCTGTACTAACGGTTTCAGGATTGCAATTTATCATAATAGTTTCATAGCCCATTTCTTTGGCTGCTAAAACTCCATGTACACAACTATAGTCAAACTCAATACCTTGACCTATACGATTAGGGCCACTTCCTAAAATAACAATTTTCTTTTTTTCCGTTCTGATACTTTCATTTTCATCTTCAAATGTTGAATAGTAGTAGGGTGTTTTTGCTTCAAATTCAGCAGCGCACGTGTCTACCATTTTAAACACGCGATTAATATTAAATTCTTTTCGCTTTGAATACACTTCACTTTCCAAGCATTTTAAAAGATGCGCCATTTGCCTGTCGGCGTAGCCCATTTGTTTTGCTTCGTATAATAAATCTTTTGAAATGGTTTCCAGTTTATATTTACTCACTTCATTTTCAAGTGCAATCATTTGTTCAATTTGTTCTAAAAACCACATGTCGATGCGTGTAAGTTTTTGAATAGTTTTGATGGAGATACCTAATTTCATCGCATCATAAATCATAAACAAACGATTCCAACTTGGTCTTTCTAATCCTGCTAATAACTCTGCTTGATTTGTATTTTCTTTTCCATCAGCACCCAATCCATTTCGTTTAATTTCTAAACTCTGACAAGCTTTTTGTAACGCTTCTTGAAAGCTACGACCAATCGCCATAACTTCACCAACAGATTTCATTTGAAATCCTAGTTCACGATTACAACCTTTAAATTTATCAAAATTCCAACGAGGTATTTTTACTATCACATAATCTAAGGTTGGTTCAAAATAAGCAGAGGTTGATTTTGTAATTTGATTAATTAGTTCATCTAACTGATAGCCAATTGCTAACTTACTTGCAATACGAGCAATTGGATAACCTGTAGCTTTACTAGCTAATGCAGACGAACGGGAAACGCGTGGATTAATTTCAATCGCAATAATTTCTTCTTTTTCGTCATCGCTTACAGCAAACTGAACGTTACAACCACCAGAAAAATTTCCAATACTACGCATCATTTTTATAGCCATTGTACGCATTTTTTGATACGTACAATCGCTTAAGGTTTGCGCAGGAGCCACAGTAATGCTATCTCCCGTATGCACACCCATTGGGTCAAAATTTTCTATAGAACAAATGATGGCTACATTGTCATTATTATCTCTTAATAATTCTAATTCATATTCTTTCCAACCTAATACAGCTTTATCTATCAACACTTCATGTATTGGGGAAGTTTGTAAACCTCTGTTTAATAATCCATCATAATCTTCTTTATGATACACAACACTTCCTCCGCTTCCTCCTAGTGTAAAGGAAGGTCGGATCACTAATGGAAATCCGAATTCTTGAGCAATAGATTTTCCTTCTAAAAAAGATTTCGCGATTTTACTTGGAGCCATGCCAACCCCAATTTCATTCATTCTTATTCTAAATAAATCACGGTCTTCTGTTACTTTTATCGCATCAATATCTACGCCAATCATGCGCACATTGTATTTTTTCCAAATACCCATGTCATCGCATTTCAAAGCAAGATTTAATGCTGTTTGCCCTCCCATGGTAGGTAAAACCGCATCGATTTGACGTTCTTCTAAAATTTTAATAATTGATTTAACCTCTAAAGGTAATAGGTAAATGTGGTCAGCAGTTACTTTGTCGGTCATGATAGTTGCAGGATTTGAATTTATCAACGTAACTTCAATCCCTTCTTCACGCAAACTTTTTGCTGATTGTGAACCTGAATAATCAAATTCACACGCTTGACCAATTACAATAGGACCAGAACCAATAATTAAAACTGATTTTATAGATGTATCTTTCATTTTCTTAAGTTTTGTTAGTATAAATAAAGCTTGAAAATTATTAATAATAATTTGCTAACTTTTTATACTGTTAGTAAAAAACAAACTTGGTAAAGATACATCAAGCCATTGTAATTTCTATTTTAAGATATTCACATTTTATGAGATTTTCCAATTTTATGACAAGCCACTGATTACTCCATTATCATCAATATCCATTCCTTCTGATGCCGGAATGGAAGGTAATCCTGGCATTCGCATCATGTTGCCAATAATTGGGATTAAAAAACCTGCGCCTGCCGCGATTTCAAATTCACGAACGGTGATTCTAAAGTTTGTTGGTCGGCCAATAAGTGATTCGTTATCTGAAAAGGATTTTTGTGTTTTAGCCATGCAAATTGGCAATTTAGATAAACCTAATTTTTCAATACGCTTTAAATCTTGTTCTGCTTTAGTGCTAAAATCAACACCATCAGCTCCGTAAATTTCTTGAGCAATGGTTTCAATTTTTTCTTTAATTGGAGAATTCCAATCGTATAGTGGCTTGAAATTACTAGTATTTGTTTTTTCAATTTCTTCAACCACAGCTTTTGCTAAATCTTGTGTGCCATTTCCTCCTAATAGCCAACCTTTGCTGAGCACGGCAATCACATTCAAATTAGCGCATAATTTGACTAGTTCATTAATTTCTTCATCCGAATCTGTTACAAAATGATTGATAGCGATAACAGGATTGATGCCAAATTTTTTAATGTTTTCAATGTGCTTTTCTAAATTGCAAAATCCTTTTCGAATTTTTTCAATCGAAGGTGAGTTCAATTCTTTTGCAGTTGCACCACCATGATGTCGTAATGCACGAATAGTGGCAACAATAACAACAACACTTGGCTTTAATTTACCATAGCCACACTTAATATCCATAAACTTTTCAGCACCCAAATCCGCACCAAATCCTGCCTCTGTAACAACATAATCGCCTAATGATAATCCCATTTTAGTTGCTAAAATTGAATTTGTTCCTTGCGCTATATTTGCAAATGGTCCTCCATGAATAATAGCAGGATTACCTTCAAGGGTTTGAACTAAGTTGGGTTGAATAGCATCTTTTAATAAGATTGTCATGGCATTTTCAGCTTTTAAATCACGGGCATAAACAGGTTGATTGCTGTAAGTAAAACCAACGAAAATATTCCCTAATTTTTCTTTTAAATCAGAAATACTAGTTGATAAACATAAAATGGCCATTATTTCGGAAGCGGCAGTAATGTTAAATCCATCTTGTCTCATTATTCCATTCGCTTTACCGCCTATGCCAATAATGATGTTCCTCAAACTTCGATCATTCATAT
The DNA here is from genome assembly GCA_044340865.1 of Bacteroidia bacterium. Taxonomy (GTDB): domain Bacteria; phylum Bacteroidota; class Bacteroidia; order B-17B0; family Aurantibacillaceae; genus UBA4416. The sequence goes on from JBIISW010000066.1 coordinate 4,480, forward strand.
CAATAACACGTTTCCAAACAACAGTTCTTGGATCTAATTTTATTTCATGTTCATGATTTTGAATTACATTATCAATAATAGCAGCTAAAAAATTATTTGCTTTTTCAATCGCCGAAAAATCACCTGTAAAATGTAAATTAATATCTTCCATCGGAATGACTTGCGAATGTCCTCCTCCAGCTGCACCACCTTTTATTCCAAAAACTGGACCTAAAGAAGGTTCACGTAACACAACTATACTTTTCTTTCCAATCTTATTTAGTCCTTCGTTTAAACCAATCGAAACAGTTGTTTTGCCTTCGCCTGCTGGAGTAGGTGTGAGTGCGGTAACTAAAATTAATTTAGATGTTTTTATTTTTTCTTCATCAATTAAATGAAGAGGAAGTTTTGCCTTGTACTTGCCGTATAATTCCAAATCATCCTCTCCAATATTAAGTTTTTTGGCAACGATTTTAATGTGTGTTGGATTAACGGATTGTGCAATTTCTATATCTGTCATAATTTTTGTTTTAATGCATTAAAGCTACTATCTATTTTTTTACTACAAACATAATGGAAATTAAAATGAGATTTGTTTTACATGATTTTTTTTCTTTTTAGTAATTCAAGAATCTAGTCATAAAACATAACTCTTTAGTTCCATTATCAACCTTCTATTAACAACAAAAAACCTATTTATCAAGCACTTACATTTTCAGTAATGTATATTTAGTTAATTACTCCATTTTTTGTTAATAACCCAACTTTAATAGGGTCTAAAGCCTTCGTATTTTTAGATATTAAACAAAATTGTATTAATGAGTTTACAAGTTAATGTAAAAGATTTATTGTCGAATTTATACACTAATCGTGGTGTGATAGAATTGTTATTTGGTCAACGTGATCAAATAACTGTCAATGAATTATTGGGAAGGGACGATATTAGCGAAGAGCAATACCGAAAATTAGTTTCATTAGATATTTTATTTGAATACGAAAATGTAGTTAGTTTAAATGACGCAGTGGTAAGCATGTTCGAAGATTTTATGGAAATTGGAGAAGTAACGCCAGGGTTCATAAATGACTACATCAATGAATTAAAACGTCATATTCGTTTTTATCAAGAGGCTCGTGAAATGAGGTTTTTGCGTAGTATCAAAAAATATTTAAAGCGAATTAATTCTACATTGACAAGAGAGATTATTAAGCTCCAAAAAAACGTGGATGATACTTATAAAAATGAAGGGAATTACCGCATTAAGTTACAGAAACTAGAAGATTACAGAGAAAAGCGTGATACGATTATTGATTTTATAAAACAAACTTCTGCTATTGTTGATGAAACAAGAGTTCTGTTTAATATCACAAATGATACAGAATTATTTGGCATTGTATCTTCATTGAAATCAAGTTTGATTGAAAACCTCGATTTCTTAATTGAAATACAAACTGATATTACAGATTTTATTAATAAGATTCAGTTTCAATTAGATGTTTATAAAAAAGCTCAGCGTTTAAAAGAGGTTAAAGATCATGGGGCATTGCACTATAAAACTAATTTCAAGGAAATTGTAGGTTCTATCAACACGCTTAAGCACAATGGTCACAAAACACCAAAAACAAAAATCCCAATGGAGTTTTTGTATAGCGATGAAGGACATGTTTTGTGTAAACGCATTGCAGAAAAATATAAAATAACACGATTAATGGTTCGTGGAGTTGCCGATAAAATGTCGGTTAACTTTAAAGATAAAGGTCTAGAACAAAATATAAAATTAGATACTGAAAAGTTAGTTGAACGTTTTTTAGATCAAACGAAACAAAATTTATTTGAGTATCTAATTGAGTATAAATTCCCGAAAGCAATTGGTAACGTTTCTTTTGAAGATAGACTATCCTTGTTTGTTGAAATCGCGATGGAATATCAAACCAAATTAGATTTTAAATATCGACTTCAATACCATGATTATATTGAAGAAGAAACTAAAATAAAAAAGCGATTAGGTTATACATTGATTGTGCCAATTAAAGAAAAAACAAAAAAAGAAAAAATTAAATAGTTAGGTTATAACATTAACATACAAATTAATATGGAAGACTCAATAAATTTCAACTTACCAAAACAAACACACGATATTTTTTCGGTAATGGCTCGAGGTGCTTTTATATCGAGTAATGGAAGTCGTGATGGGATGAATAGATTGTATGACGTGATTAATAATCCAGACAATTTTGATAGACTTCAAGCTTATTTTAATGTGATTAGATATAATATCGAACGAGGAAATAACTTTTTTTATTTCGCGAAATTAAGTGAACCCAATAGTGAAATTGAAAAAAAACTTGAACGATTTGAGCGCTATATAGATATCATTGATTTGTTTGCCAGTATGGATAACAAAATTGGTATTGGATCTCGATTTCGTCCGGGAGAAATTGCTGAAGAGTGTAATGCAAATGTTCGTTTAAAACAGAAATTGCAAAAAATTCCATTATACCGTTCAGAAACATTGCACAATAAAGTACGCGAAATCTGTGACCTTATGAGTAGAGATTCTTTTTTAGAATTAGAAGATGAAAAAACTGAATCGTACAAAGTTTTAGATTCTTATTCTTACTTATTGGAAATTATTAATTCTGTGGCTATATACGAAGATGGTTCAGAAACGAATGACGCGCAAGGATTAGTTTATAATTAAAATTTTTAAAATGGATAACTGTAGAATATTAAATAGAATTGTACAAATAAATATTGCCAACGTAAAGTATACGGATTTAGAGTTGAGTGGTAATACATGTTTTGTTGGCACAAACAATTTCGGAAAAACATCGTTGCAACGTGCTATTTTGTTTTTTTATAGTGCAAATACTAGAGGGTTAGGTATTTCTCCTTCACAAAAACCGTTTGACGAACATTACTTTAAATTCGAAAACTCTTATTTAATATATGAAATACGTACAGAAGATAAACCTTTTTTTGTTATTGTTTATCGTCACAACAAATTAGTGTTCCGCTTTGTAGATGCTGAATACTCGCCCGATTTTTTCTTTAATGAAAATGACGAGGCCTTAAAAATTAAAGAAGTTATCTCTGGCTTTGATAAACGTGGTGTGTTTTATTCAGGACAAATTGATACGTTTGAACGATATCGTAATATCTTGTACGGAACTGAAACAGATAAGTCATTAACTAAATTTCATTTACTAAAAGGGAATGAAAAATATCAAAATATACCTAAATCTATTACTAATGTCTTCTTAAGTTCTAAAAGTAGTATTGATAGCCGTTTTATTAAAGATTTCATTGCAAACTCCCTTTCAACCGAGAATAGTAGTATTAAGTTAGAGCAAGTTGATAGACAATTACGTCAGTTTAATGAAAAATATTCTGACATCGAAACGTATCTAAAAAAGGAAACACAACAACTGATTGAATTTATTGATAAAAAATATGACCAAGTGCACATGCTGAAAGGTGCGCAAATGGAAATGGCTGATAAACTTGGTAGCAGTTTACGTTATGCTGAAACGCAGAACGAAACTGTTATTAAAGCATCGCAAGCAAAACAAGAAGAACTAGATAAAATAACAGAAGCTCACGACGATCAAAAAATCGCTTTAGAAGAAAAGCAGAAGGATGTGCGTGAAGAAATTGGTTATTATGACAGAACGATTCGTGAAGCCAATAAGAAATTAAAAGAGTACAAAGAGAAAAATATAGACGAAGCGGTTGGGAAAAATGCAGAAAGAGATAAGCTTCAAGTAGAATATAATATTGCGAGACGAGAATATGAATCTTTAACGAGTAATGTTCAAAGTATTGAAATGAAATATGCTTCATTAGTTGAGCAATTAAGAAATGATAAAACTGCGTATGTAAATAAAATAAACTCTAAAACAAGTGAAATTTTTAATCACTATAACGAGTTACAATTATTGCAAAAAAACGAATACAGTAAAAAAGATGTTGAATTAAAACAAAAACGAGAGGAAGCTTTAACAGAAATCAATGCTGATATTACGACCAAACAAATTGAGTTTAATGAATTAAAGGCAGAGGAAAAAGTTATTCGTAATACACGGTTTTATGAAACTGAAATCAAGGCTCAAGAAACGGAATTAGCTGATTTAAGAGCGATTAATTATAAGAATAAAAGTGAATTAGCTATTAAAAATAATCTTGTTCAAAGTAATCAAAAGGAATGGGAAAATTTAGAGCTTCGACTTAAAACATCTTTGAATAATCAAATTCAGATCACTAATAATGAAATTATTAGGGTTAAAACTGAGATTAAAGCAATCGAAGAGAAATTGAATGTTCAGCATGATGCCTTGTATGGTTATTTAGAAAAAAATGTAAAAGATTGGCATACAACTATAGGTAAAGTAGTAAATGAAGAATTACTATTTCGTACAGATTTAAATCCTTCAAAAGTTGATGATAAAGGATTGTCGATGTATGGCATTTCTTTAAAGTTGGATGATGTAAAAGTTGTTTCAAAAACAATTGAAGAATACCAATTTGAAAAGAACGAAAGACTTGCTATTATTAGAGATTTAGAAGAATCGTTAAATCAATTTCAAGGAACAAACACTGAAGAAAAAATGTTGGCTGCTGATAAATTCGGTAAGCAATTAGGGGAATTGAAAGAAGATTTAAAAGTGTTGACTTACTCTTTAGAGTTAGCAGAAAAACGCGAGAAAAAATTAATTCTTGAATTAGAGGATTGGAAACAACGTGCTAGTAAAGAAGTAGAAGAATCTTTGACTGGCAACAAACAAAAAGTAAATCTAATCGAAGAAGAATTAGCAATCTTAAATAAAAAGAAAAATAATTTATTAAATGATTTCAATACTCAACTCGATAAATTAAAAGCTTTTAATGATGAGCGTTTAGCTGATTTGAAAGGAAGGCAAGAAACTGAAATTAGTGAGTTAGAAGTTGAGAAGAAAAATCAAGTTAAAGAATACGAGGAAAAAGAAACAGAGTTAAGCAACGAAAAAGAAACTAATTTTAAAGCGAAAGGTGTTGATAGTAAAGAAATAAAACGAATAGATGCTAAAATTAAAGAACTTCAAGATGCGTTAAAAGAAATTGATCAATACTCGCAAGTTGTTAGCGATTACTTGAAAGATAAACGCGAAATTTTTGATAAACTCCCTGATTTAATTCAGAAAAAAGAGGAATACGTTAAAACAGCAAATGATTTAACTAACGAGTTAGAAGAAATTTCTCGCAAGTTTAATATCAAACGTATGGAGTTGAATAAACAAAAACGTGCTTTTGAAGAAGAATTAATAGAGTTTAATAACGGCATCAATTATTTTACTAAAAACTTCCGTGAAACTCCTGTCTTTAATAAGTATGCAGATATCATAGATAGAGCAGAACCTAAAAAAACAAATTATAGTGTCATGGATTTGTGCACTCAATTATTAAAAAATGATTCGCACTTTAATGAAGAGTACACTGCTTTTCAACGATACGTTAATGAGTTTTCTGGTAAGTTTAGGATTGATAACCATTTTAATTTCATCATTCGTAATGATGCTACACAAGGTGAATACGAGCGCTTTGCTCAAAATTTACGTTCGTTTATAAATGAAAACAAAATTGAATTATCCATTGCAGAAACGGCTACTCAAATTGGGTTAGTAACAGATAGTATCGCCACTAAAGTGAAGGAACTGAGTGGGCAAAAAGATAAAATTCAACACATCATTACTCTTATTGCAGAAGACTTTAAAAAAGCTGAATTCGAGCAATCTAAACTTATTGAATTTATTAAAATTCGATTAGAGGAATCGGATAATAAAGTCTATAAATTATTGAAACGTATTCAAGAATTTAGAGAAGAAAATGGATTAGTGTATAACGAAGGTTTATTTAATACTGATTTTGCGACTCATAAAAATCGTGAAATTAGTAACAGAGCTGTTAAATTATTAGATCAATTAAGAACTGCAATTAAAGAACAAGAACAAGAAGAAATTCGTTTGCAAGATCTGTTTGAATTGAAATTTAATATCAAAGAAGGTTTAAACGAAACAGGTTGGACTCATAAAATTGATAGTATTGGAAGTACTGGAACAGATGTGCTAGTAAAAGCGATTATTTATATCACGCTATTACACGTATTTATAAAAGAATCATCTCACCGAAGTAGTTCTGATTTTAGAGTTCATTGTATAATTGATGAAGTTGGACAAATTTCAGCTCATTATTTACGAGAATTATTACGCTTTGCAAAAGATAGAAATATTATGATGATTAATGGTTTACCAAATAAATCTGGCTTAGAGGCACATTATAAATATACCTACCAATTCCGTAGAGAAGAAAACAATAATGTACGAATCTTCCCAAGTATTGTAACAGAAGTTGAAGCCTAAAAATAAATTCAAAGAAAATAAAAAGGGATTGCATCGCAATCCCTTTTTTTATAACTAATTTTTATTCGTTTAGATTATTTATTTAATTTTCCTAAACGTGTCGTTGTTTTCACTGTTGTTACTTTATAAATAAAACCTAATCCAATTGGACGTTTAACGGTAGTTTCAAATTGAGGATAAAATGCAACATCATATCCTTTGTTTTTTTCCATCACATCATATAAGGCATATCCAGCTACAGGATTAACAATAAATCCACCAATCACTGGAATACTTGCAACATTGATAGGTAAAGCAAGTAATCCTCCGTCCTTCGCAACGCCACCATTTGTAACATGAAATAAACGATTCCAATCGATTCCTAAAATTTGTGTTGAAGTTGCTTCACCCGTAACTTGTTCAGATAAAGTAAAATCTTTTTTCTCTAAATTTACTCGAGTGTTCGGCTCGCGCATTGATTTGTTAATACTTGTGCAGTTTGTTAAAAATAATACTGCTGTTGAGCATACTAAAATTAATTTTTTCATGATTTGTTTTTTTAAGGTTTGTTTTTAAATGTTAAAATTATGGTTCAAATGTACATTCTTTTTTTATTTTAACAAATAAAAAAGACAAAATAATTACGATTAATGTCATTTTTATGTAGATTAAATAGCTTTAATTGAAGATAAAGTATATTTTGATGTAAGTTTAACTTTCTGAAAACTAACGAATTTCAAATAAAAATAACATGGTTTTTTATGTTGTTTTTAATTATAAATTGAATTATGTTTTTTTTAGATTCAAAGAATGAGATTAGTTGAAATAATGGTAGGAGTATAGAAAGAAACTGTATTTTTGAATAAATAAATGATTTTAAAAAAATTATTCGATTTTAAAATCTTATTTATTTTTTATAATTAAATGAAATTATGATAAAAAAAATCGAACATATTGGTATTGCTGTTAAAGATATCCATAACTCCAATGAGCTATTTAAAAAATTATTTGGGCAAGATCATTATAAAATGGAAGTTGTAGAAAGTGAAGGAGTCAGCACTAGTTTTTTTATGTTAGGCGAAACGAAAATTGAATTATTAGAAGCTAAAACTGAAACCAGTGCCATTGCCAAGTTTATTGAGAAAAAAGGCGAAGGCATTCATCACATCGCTTATGAAGTCGACGATATTTATAATGAAATGGCGCGTTTAAAACTTGAAGGATTCGAAGTTTTAAATCAAGAACCAAAAAAAGGCGCAGATAATAAGTTAATATTTTTCCTTCATCCAAAAAGCACAAACGGTGTTTTAGTGGAATTGTGCCAAGAAATAAAATAATTTTATTAATTAACTTAAAATTAAACACCAAGCTTCAAAAGCCTTGTTTGCATCAAGTAAGGCTTTTAAATAAGTATGTTTTTCTTGCCCGGTTTTAAATGATGTCGTATTTTCTGTTTTAAAATTCAGTACTTCCTCTGTTGTTGGAAGTTTTTCGATATTACCTAACTGACCTAAATTATTCCCAGTTAATACATTACTATTTCTAAATTCTGATGGTATCGTATCAACACCAACGCCGATGGTTGTTATTGGTTTTTCAATTTCAAATAACGCATCGCCATGAGCGCGGCAGTACCAATTTCCACCCATGCGAGCAACTAAATCTATTTTTTGTTGATCAATTAATTGGTTAGTGCCTAATACAGTTTCGTTAATGTGAATTTTAATAATTTCACACATCACTAAATTGCAATTGCCAATTTCTTTTACTTCAAAAACCTTGCATTCGAGTTGCACTGGACTTTCTGCTACACGCATTGGTTTTATTAAATCTGATGCAACAGCTGTAAAACCTGCTTTGGTAAATTCGCTCACGCCTTTTTCGAAAGGGCTACTAGCTAAGCTCATTTGTTGAACCATATCATACGTTACAACATTGATCACACATTCAGGCACTTCTTTGATATTTAAATGTGTGTCTTTTGCTTGCCCTGTTCTTCCGCTTAGATTTGGAGAAAAAATGGCGATAGGCGGCTTTGCCGAAAACACATTAAAAAAACTAAATGGCGCTAAATTATGATTGCCTTTTGCATCAATAGTGCTCGCGAAACAAATGGGGCGAGGTCCAACGGCGCCTAATAAATATTGATGTAATTGTGGAACAGATAATTCGGATGGAATTAGTGAAAGCATATTATGGAATTAGATTAAAGTTAAATTTTACACTTCAAGTATAAGAATTTTATCCTAAAATTCAATCTGTTAAATGTGAACGCTAAGATTGCTTTTTCTTAATTTTTTTATTTATTTTTCAGTACTTTTAAAAGATATTAAATTTCATGCAACGTCATACTTATTTATATTTTACTTTATTTTTTATTCTTATTTCCTTGGGCATTGATGCGCAAGTTTATACCCTATCGGGTAAGGTATTCGACTCAGAAACGAAAGAACCGCTTCCTTTTGTCCCAGTAATGTTGAAAGGAACTACGATTGGTGCTACAACTGACTTTGATGGCAATTATTCTATTACAACATCTAAATTAAGTGATTCTCTCATTTGTTCTTATGTTGGTTTCAAAA
>JBIISW010000200.1:0-3825 GCA_044340865.1 Bacteroidia bacterium
TTATTCCTAGAGAGTCTAATATATCTCTGGTTTTTGGAATGCATATTTTTTTGATTAAGCTTGATGCGGCATATGCAGACCGATCAAAATCACTGCGTTCGTCTATGTGTTTATTTACTTTTAATCCGAATAGTCTCGCAACATCTTTCATTAATTGAAATGATCCGTAAGCTCCAACATTCGATTTTTGCAACTTATTCGGACTTTCAATCATTAAAATAGTTTGTGCGTACCAAGGGTCAACTCCATTAGCAATAAAATCAGTAATTCCTCTGTCGAAATTGGTAGATGCTTTTTCAAAATTGTAAAAAAAACTTTTACCAGTAGTCATGAGTATTCGTGCAGAGTCCATGAGGCAATGCATATATCGCAAACTATCTTTGATGGCGTTTTTTCTGGCAATACAAAGTGTATCCCATTTATAGCAGTGAACAATATGCAGTATATGTCTATTTTCTGGTCGATTTAATAAGGCACTATCTTTATGTAGATGCATAATTTTTCTCCAGAAGATTACATTTGGCATGGTATCACATCGTAAATCATACACTTGTTTATTGTAAACAAAGTTCATTTTTTCTTTTGTGATTAAACTTTGAACAGTAATTACATCTTCTTTCAAATTATAAATTGGCGTATAAGAAATGGTATTGCTGTCGGGTGGAGCAGCAACAAACAATCTTATAAAAAGAGTTATAGAAGTTAAAAATGACATAGTATAAAAAACATTAAAAAGGTACAGTTATAAAACCAAAATTAATTTAGCGTTTTCTGATATTTTTCAACAGTTGAATTTTAAGATTCAATAAAATAAAAAAGCATTCGTTATAAACGAATGCTTTTTAAGAAAATGATTTTATGATTTATTTAGTATACGTAGCGCTTGCCGACATTAACTCACGATTCATGCGAGCAATATTTTCAATCGAAATTCCTTTAGGACATTCTGCTTCACAAGCACCAGTGTTTGTGCAGTTTCCAAATCCTTCTTCATCCATTTGAGCTACCATTTTAAGCACACGTGATTTGCGTTCAACCTGTCCTTGCGGTAATAATGCTAATTGAGAAACTTTAGCAGATACGAATAACATGGCTGAACTATTTTTACAAGCCGCTACACAAGCTCCACATCCAATACATGCGGCTGCGCCAAATGCATCATCAGCTGCTTCTTTTGGAATTAAAATATTATTAGCATCTTGTGCATTACCTGTATTTACTGATACGTATCCACCACTTGCAATGATTCTATCAAATGCACTTCTGTTAACAGCTAAATCTTTTATAACTGGAAACGCACTACTTCTCCATGGTTCAACAACAATTGTATCACCATCGTTAAAACTACGCATGTGAAGTTGGCAAGTTGTTACACCATCTTTTGGTCCGTGTGGACGACCGTTGATGTACATGCTGCACATACCACAAATACCTTCGCGGCAATCGTGATCAAAAGCAATAGCTTCTTTTCCTTCTACAATTAATTTTTCGTTTAACACATCAAACATTTCTAAGAATGACATATCTACTGAAATGCCTTTTAATTGATGAGTTTCAAAGCTTCCTGTAGCTTTTGTGTTTTTTTGTCTCCAAACTTTTAAAGTTAGATTCAATTCTTTTCCGTGTCCTGATCCCATAGTAATTAGTGATTGGTGGTTAGTGACAAGTGATTATGTGTATTAGTAAGCACTGGTCAATTTTTTATTTATTCTTGTTTTTTATTGCAGTTATTAAACTATTAATCATTTTTGATTCTTCTTCTATAAGAATTCTCATTTTAGAGAGTTCATCTTGACTTAAGAATCCAAGCTTATGTGATAAAATAAATCCTGAAAGTAACTCACTTGCACTTCCTTTTGCGTGACCTAGTTGCAAAATAAAAGTTGCAGTTGATTTAACTGATCCTTCAGAAATATTTAATGAAATAGAGGTTGATGCTCTTCTAAGTTGCGATGTCATTCCAAAAATTTCTTCTTTAGGAAACTTACTAGTTAGCTTATACACTTCAACTGCAATGTTGATGGCTTTTTGCCAAACTAATAAATCTTCAAATGAATTGATTTTACTCATCACTTAACTCTATTCACTAATCACTATTTGTAAGAACGTTGAGCGATTTTAATATTCTCGTATTTTAATTCTTCTTTGTTTAAGTCCCATTCACTAACTCCTTTGTATTCCCAAGCAGCAACATAGGCAAAATTTTCGTCATCACGTTTTGCTTCACCTTCTTCTGTTTGGTGTTCTTCGCGGAAGTGACCACCACAACTTTCCTCGCGGTGTAATGCATCTTTACACATAAGTTCACCTAATTCAATAAAGTCGGCTACTCTACCTGCTTTTTCTAAATCTGGATTAAATTCGTTGGCTGTACCAAGAACGCGAACATCACTCCAAAATTCTTTACGTAATGCTTGTATTTCTGCAATAGCGTCTATTAAACCTTGTTTATTACGTGCCATTCCACACTTATTCCAAATAATCAAACCTAAACGTTTGTGGAAACTTTCAACAGATTTTGTTCCGTTGATGGTTAAAAATTTATTGATTAAATCTGTTTGTTCCTTTACTGCAGTTTCAAATGCAGGATGATTTGTTTTTAATTTATCAATAGAGTCTGCTTTATCTTTTTCTGCACTCATACGAGTTACTTCTGTTGATAAATAAACACCTAACGTGTAAGGAATTACAAAGTAACCATCGGCTAATCCTTGCATTAATGCAGAGGCTCCTAAACGATTCGCACCATGGTCAGAGAAGTTTGCTTCACCTAAGGCATATAAACCTTTAACAGTAGTCATTAAATTATAATCTACCCATAAACCACCCATTGTGTAGTGAACAGCTGGATAAATACGCATAGGTACTTCGTAAGGATTTTCACCAGTAATTTGTTGATACATATCAAACAAGTTACCGTATTTTTCTTTTACGACTTCTTTTCCTAAGCGCATAATTTCCTCATGGCTTGGGTTGTGAATATTACGTTTTGTAGCTTCTGTTTTTCCGTAACGAGCTGTATTAAATGCAAAATCTAAGTATACGGCCATTTTAGAATTACCAACACCATAACCTGCATCACATCTCTCTTTGGCTGCACGAGAAGCAACGTCACGAGGCACTAAATTACCAAATGCTGGGTAACGACGCTCTAAATAATAATCTCTTTCTTCTTCAGGAATATCTGTCGCTTTTCTTGTATCATCTTTCTTTTTAGGAACCCAGATACGACCATCATTACGCAATGATTCTGACATCAAAGTTAATTTTGATTGATGATCTCCTGAAACAGGAATACAAGTTGGATGAATTTGTGTGTAACAAGGATTAGCAAAGAATGCTCCTTTTTTATGAGCTTTCCATGCAGCAGTTACATTACTTCCCATGGCATTGGTTGACAAATAAAATACATTACCATATCCACCAGTACATAATAATACCGCATGACCAAAGTGTTTTTCCATTTCGCCAGTAACTAAATTACGTGCAATAATACCACGTGTTACACCATCTATGGTAACAACGTCTAACATTTCGTGACGGGCACATAATTCTACATTTCCAGAACCAACTTGGCGTTGTAATGCAGAATAAGCACCTAATAATAATTGTTGTCCAGTTTGTCCAGCTGCATAAAATGTACGTTGAACCTGTGTTCCACCAAATGAACGGTTACTTAATAAACCGCCATATTCACGAGCCAATGGCACACCTTGCGCAACACATTGATCAATAATAGAAGAAGAAACTTCAGCTAAACGATGAACGTTTGCTTCGCGTGCTCTGTAATCACCACCTTTAATGGTATCATAAAATAAACGATAA
>JBIISW010000201.1:0-3818 GCA_044340865.1 Bacteroidia bacterium
ATATTAAACATGATTCTTGAATGTTTCTAGATAAAAACACATGCCTGAATGAAGAACTACTTTGCTGTTTTGATATTGTTAATGCAATATTTGGATTTACTAAATGTTGCATTATGTTTTTTCGATCTCTATCAATAATATTATTACTATAATATATATATCTAGTATCAAAAAATCTATAGTCAACCTGAACAATTAATTTAGAGTCAAATTCACCTTTTCTTTTTTTATCTAATTTCCATTCTGTAGTTTCTTTTAAATTATACTTATTTATAAGAATTTGATTTGATACTTCACTATTATAAAAATCTTTAACTCTATTGATTAATGTTGGCTTATCTATTGAAATGGAAAATGAATCACGGTGAGTTTGAATGCCCAAGGTACTCTTGGAGAACAAATCGTTAACAGAAATATGTTTATCATATATTTTTTGAACTTCTAAATCTTTTTGAATAAAAAAATGATTAGGTGCGCTTGAACTTATTTCTTTAAAATCTATTTCTTTAAAATTCTTTTCAGAAAGAAAATCATATTTTATCTCACGTTTACCAAACAAATCAAAATGAAAAACTTTACCTAACTGATTTACCTTCTTATTTCCTGTTTTAATAAAGATATTTATGGAAACACCTTGCATAATATCAAATACATTGACATCTGCACTACCATCTGGTGCAGTTTCATTTTTTTTACTATTCCCGTGCAAATCTATAGTGTAAATTTTATCATAGGTTTTTAGTAAGTTCCAACGCATTCCTCTAAAGGTTGGATTATCTAAAAAACCATGAGGATTGATAAATGCTAAAACCCCGCTTCCATTTTTTTCTATAAAATGTTGACCGTATCTCAAAAATTTCACATAATCATCATTAAGCCAATGCTTACGTTCATTAAAATGAACTCCGTCAATATATTTATAGTCTTCAATAAGTTTACTAATCCATACTCCATTGTTTGAGGAAATACCGCTATATGGTGGATTACCAATTATACACATTACTGGCGTATCTCTTTTGATATGATTGGCTTCGTTTGCTTCTGCACTTAACCAATTAGCAAATAAAGTTCCTGTATCAGGGTGGCTTTCTTCTAAACTGTTTGTTAAGTAAATTCGTAAACGTTGTTCTTTTGTTGGTTTATAACCAGTTTCGGTAAGCAATAAATCCATTTGTAAATGAGCCATAGCGTAACTCGCCATTAATAACTCAAATCCATTTAAGCGAGGTAGTAAATGTTGTTCAACATAATTACTCCAAATGCCTTGTTGCCCTTCAAACTTTTTGTGAACGTGTTTTACTACTTCTGCTAAAAAAGTTCCTGTACCAGTTGCGGGGTCAAGTATTTGTACTTTGTGTACTTCTTGTTCAACTTGTTTACCTTGTAAGTTTACTTTAATTTTTGTTTTACTGGTATCTGCTAAACCTTGAGGTAAATCAAATTCTGTTTTTAAAATATCATCTACTGCACGAACAATAAAATTTACAACTGGTGCAGGCGTGTACCAAACACCACGAGCCTTACGCAATTTTGGGTCGTACTCACTCAAAAAGGTTTCGTAAAAATGGATAATTGGGTCTTCCATTTTTGTTGTTTTACCGTAGTTTCTTAAAATCTCTGCTACGTTGCAAGCTAAAAATATTTCTACTAAACTATCTACAATCCATTTGATACGGTCGTCAATATCAGGTCCAGCAATGTATCCAAATAATTTTCTTAAGAATGGATTTGATTTTGGGATTAATTCAGAGGCTTCTTGTCTGCTAAAAGTTGGCAATGTTGGGTCGTGTAAACGAGCTGCAAACATTCCATAAGCAATTGTTTGAGCGTAAACATCTGCAAAGCCTTTTGGAGTAATGTCGTGAATTAGTATTTCCTTAAAGGCATTCATCTGGTCTTTAAGTGTACTGTCTTCTTGATTTGTTTCGTCGCTTGTTAACGCTTTTTCAATTACTTCTGAAAGTAAGCGGGCTTTGCCCGCCATCATTTCAGCTAATTTTTTAGAACTTTTAATTGATTGGCTAATGTGTGTACAAAAATCTTTTAATAGATTTTCAAAAGAAGGAAAGTTATTTGGTAATGCAACAATTTTTCCGTCTTGAATTTCGGCAATGGCAATTTTAGTTATAAATTGTCCATCACGATACAAATGAAAATCAATGTAATCAGTAAATATTAAATTATTAAGTGATGCTTTATATCGGTCGAATTGTTCTTTGTTTCCTGTCTTTTTATTTCCATCTAAATCTTTATCGCCAACATCTTTAGCTTCGATAAATCCAATGGGAATATCTTTTTTTGTTAAGATATAATCTGGTGCACCGCACGATTGTCTTTTAGGTTCGTTAGTTGCAGCAATATCTTCTACAATAGATTCAATAAGTTGTTTAAGGTCGGGACGATATGTATGTTCTGTTGCGTTACCTCTTTTAAAGGCTGAATTGATATTGTCGATGTATTGCAGTACTGTCATAATTGGAACTTAAGAAAAAAACACTCACTAAAACTTAAATATAAGGAGATTAATACAAATAAAAAACCATATTATTTTGGTTATATATCTTTAATGAAATATAATACGTTATAAAATCAAATAAATTTACAGTAAGTTAAATGAGTTTTTAAATTGAAAAATATTTTTTTGTTAAATTAAATAAATTTGTAATTCTTTTAATTCAACATTTCCAAAAACTCATATTCGTTAATTAATTTTACACCAAGCGATTCAGCTTTTTTTAATTTTTCTGGACCCATATTATCGCCCGCTAAAATAAAACTTGTTTTTTTAGAAATAGAACTTGAGTTTTTTCCGCCATGTAATTCAATCATTTCTTTGTATTGTTCGCGGCTGTATTTTTCAAAAACACCACTAATAACAAATATTAAATCTTTCAATTTTTCTGTTCCGCCTTGCTGTTGTTCATCAGTTAATTCAAATTGTAAACCAGCGTGTATCAGTTTTTTTATAATGTTTTTGTTTGTTTCATTCTCAAAATAATTGGCAATACTAATGGCAATGATGTCTCCAACTTCATCAATGTCTAATAATTCTTCCTTGGTTAAGGTGATTAATTTTTCTAATGATTTTACTTTTTTAGCAATTTTTTTAGCCGTTGTTTCGCCAACGTGTCTAATGCCAATGGCGTATAACACACGTTCAAACGGAATGTTTTTACTTGCTTCAATACCTTCCATTAAATTATTCGCCGATTTTTCTGCCATGCGTTCTAATGGCAATACCTGTTCTTTTTTTAAATCATATAAATCAGCTATTGTTTTTACTAAGCCAGCTTTGTATAACTGTACAATGGTTTCTCCGCCCAAACTATCAATGTTCATGGCTTTGCGCGATACAAAATGCTCGATGCGGCCAATAACTTGTGGTGGACATTCATTTTCATTTGGACAAAAATGATTGGCTTCTCCTTCATCTCTTTTTAACTCAGTATTACATTCTGGGCAGTGTGTAATGTAATGTGTTGCTTCCGTGTTAGGTTGACGTTTTGTTAAATCAACCCCAATTATTTTTGGAATAATTTCGCCACCTTTTTCTACAAACACAAAATCACCTATGCGTACATCTAATTTTTCAATGATATCAGCATTATGCAAAGACGCGCGTTTTACCGTTGTTCCGCCTAATGCAACAGGTTGTAAATTGGCTACTGGTGTTATTGCACCTGTTCGTCCAACTTGATAAGCAATGCTTAATAATTGAGTGCTTACTTGTTCCGCTTTAAATTTATAGGCTATTGCCCAACGTGGCGATTTGGCTGTAAAACCTAGGTTTTGTTGTTGGTTATAATTATTTACTTTAA
>JBIISW010000202.1:0-3769 GCA_044340865.1 Bacteroidia bacterium
GTAATTTATATTTCAGAGTTGCAAGTTAAATTTTTGCGACCTGAAAAAATAAATGCGCCGCAGTCTCCACAACAAATATGCATTAAATCTTTGTTAAAATAAGTTAGTGTAAAAATAAGTAGCTTAAAAAGTGTAATGTTAAAAACATAAGAATAATCGCATCAACAACATTTTTAGTTTATATTTGAAAATCAAATTCTTTGGTATGTTTGTGCCAATATGAATATTTACAAGTTTTTTCAAAAGTCTTATTTATTGTACAATCATACAATTAATACAAGAATTGTTTTAATAATAAAGATAAACCAATGTTAACAAGAATTAACTAATGTTAATTTAGGTTTACGGGAGTTAACTTATGATAACTATTGTTAACAAAGGTAATTTAACTTTGATAATGTTTTGTAGTAGAGGTAATAAGTAATTGCTGGTGATAACACATGCAATGGCTATACTATGAAAACACCAAAAATGGAAAAATAATTCGCAAACGTTACAAACGAGTATAAAATGGTTTTTTACTATTAGCTATTTATTTCTAATATTTTTGTTATAAAATTATATTGAAAAGAGATAATCAGAAAGCATTTCTGCTTTGGAAAATTTAAAAATAGGAACTTGTTCAAATTTTCGTTCAGCTACATTTTGCGTTTGTGCTACTATTTGAAGCATATTAATCACCTCTTCATTTGCATTTACTATTTGAATCTTTACATTTTGATTTTGCTCAAAATCAGATTTTAATTTATAAAACTGGTCAGCATAAGAGCGTGACATGAATTCAACATTTGCGAAATCGAATTCAATGTTATTTTGACTTCCATTTATATTACTAAATAAGGAAATTACCGCTTCTCTACTTATCAAAAAGTTTTTAGCATTTTCGGAAACAACTATTTTTTGAATTGAATTCATCTCTTTTGATTGTCAAAGTTAGTAATTAAATATGTTTTACGCAAATTAGTCATAAAGGTTACTCGGTATATTTATAAAAGTCAAAGTCATTATTAGGAATAGTAGGAATTCTCAGGGCTACAATACATCCTTTAAAGCAGGCGTTTTCTGGCAATGCTATAATGCCTTGCTTCTCGAAATTTTGATAAAACATAGCGTTTCCTGAATATAGGAAAAACTTCCCTTTTAAGCCTTCAGTAAGCATTTTTCTACTAGTCGAAATGCCAAATCCACGACTTACAGCTTGATTTTTTGTAGATTTACCTTTAATCGCAAACTCAATAGCCTCCTCATGAGAAGTTGGATTTGATTTACCACTATCGATATAAGTTTGCTTAATCCCTTTACCAAAATCTGCAATACAAATATCCATATAATTTTTTGTCGGATAAAATTGCGAAAATAATATTCCTTTTTCCGAACCTGAGTGGTCAGCAATATTATTGGTTAATTCATCGATTAAATAATAAATTGCTTGTAATAAATTACCCGTGAGTTTTAATTGTTTTCTCAATATGGTACTTATTGCAGATAAAACATTTTCTCTTAAAGTTGATTCAGTATTAGTTGCTTTAGTCGGAAAAAGAACCAACGGGATAAATGTTTTTAAATGATACTCATCTAATTTAGAATTCATTTCAACTGATGTCATTCCATCAAAGTTATAACCTTCAGGAAAATGAATTGCATTGAAATAGTTTGGTGTAGTAATGTTTTTATTGAAAATTAATTCAATCTTTTTACCTTGACTTTTTAAAGAATTTGAAATTGCAATTACACCTCCGATAACAAAAGGAGATATGAATTTAGATTCCGAAAAATCAAAACATATTTCAGATGGATTTGCTTCATCAATTTGAATAAGTAATCCAAACAAATAATTCAATGGCTCTCCAAAATTATCAGAAAATCTATTTTGTATTTTTATATTCAACTTTTTATTTTAAAAATGAACTCTAACAAGATGAATTAACTTATTAAATATACGTTTTTACTCACTATTCATCAATTTTTAAACTAAGCCAAAGGCATAAGTGTTTTTTTTAGTATTTAAGCCAGTTATCAATTGATTTATGAATAGATGTTTTTCAAATATAAACTAAAAATGTTGTTGATGTTATAATTCTTGTGTTTTTAACATTACACTTTTTAAGCTACTTATTTTTACACTAACTTTTTTAATATTGCAGGTGATAACACCTGCAATGGCGATGTGTTTTGAAGAACACCAACAAGGGCGGAAAACTGACAATAACCTACTTTTTATTAAACTGCAAAAAGCGCTATTAAATAACTCGTTTTTGCAGTTTTTTATTGAAATTTCAAAGATTTAATGCATATTTGTTGTGGAGACTGCGGGGGAAGTAAACTTACTAAAGCCGATGCAGGCAAAGCAACCAAAAGTGTTAAATCAACTAAGGCTGACGCAGGTAAAACCGCTAAAAAAACAACTCCTGTAAAAAAAGCAAAGCCTAAAAAATAACAAAGCCCCTCACGGGGCTTTGTTATTTTTGCTTTATAAACTTGTATTTTATCATTTCATCGGGGTCTCCTTTCCATATAAATAAATCCCAAGGTGCTGTATTTTCATTAATCCCTTGGCCTGATATATAAAAAGTAATTCCTCCTTTCCCTTCTCTATCGGGCAATTGATATGAAATTTTAATCCCTTTATTTATTCCTCCTGTAATACCACTTTCAACGTCATTGATTATCTTCCAAGTTCCTGTAGTATTCAATCTTTTATTTTTGTTTGTAGGAAAACTACTTACTATAAAATAATCCATTTCACTTATGATACAACTACCGTCAGTATTAAACACAATACTTGCACCATCATTTGACTTCCATTTACCAACGAAATCACTATTTTCAAACTTCGTTTCTTTACACCCAAATAATATCATTAGGAAAGGTAGTATGTAATATTTTTTCTTTATCATTTTTTCATAGGTAATGTTTCTGTCCAATTAAATGATTGAGAAGTTTTTGAACCCCAACCTGTTTTAAAAGCTTCGTTTATTGAACTACCTACTGTTTTTTGCCACAATGGTAGATACCCTAATATAGGGGGTCTTGAAGCTGATTGCATTGTAGAAGTGTTGTTTACAGTGAATAACACAGATATTGTACTATTCTGAAAATTAGGCGTAGCTGTCCAATTCAAGTTGTACGAACCTAAATAAGTAACTGCTAAATTTCCTGTTAATCCTCCTGTTGCTAAAGTTGAATAATCTTTAAGATAGAGCCCTACACCTTTTATTCCTCCTAATCTGTAAGGACTTGAACCTGACAACTCTCCGCCATTAGCTACATTATCTAAAATAGAATTTCTTGTATTTCCAACGTGGCTATGTTGCTTTAACATTTCGGTAAAATTATCTCCGTTGGTAAAGCTTCTATTTCGTGGTCCTTCTCCTGATAACCATTCCGTACCAACTTGAAAAGGTGTTACTGTTTTGTTTGGATAAGTAAAAGAAACATCATTTTTACTATTACCTAAATACACACTTGTTTTACCATCGGTTCCACTTACACCGCCAATTTTTGCATTATCAATTATAGAACCTGGTGCTTTGTAGTCGTCATAACCTGCCGCTTTTGCTTGGTCTGCACTTTTTATGTTGTCATCCCATTTCCAACTTGTTGTACCATCTGAATTTTTACAGCCTACCCAATCTTCTGGAGCTGCCCCTGTTGGGTCAGTAAATCGTAGAGGGTTATTATTGAATGCTGCATAAGGCGACATATTAGGGAACTCGTGTGCAAGAGGGTCAACATTCCACCTTCTTCCAATTCTACTATCATATTCCCA
>JBIISW010000067.1:0-13060 GCA_044340865.1 Bacteroidia bacterium
AAACAGTTGTTACCAATACTGCGAACGTAGATAAAAATCTTGTTTTAATTAATCACAGTAAAGGGTTTACACTTATCGATTATAAAGACATAGTTTGGTTAGAAGCTTCAGATAATTACACGAATATTTTTCTAAGTAATAACAATAATAAGAAAATAGTCGCATCAAAAACATTGAAAGAATTTGAAGCCATATTGCCAACAAATGTTTTCTTCAGAATACATCGTTCATCTTTGATTAACATTGATTACATTAAAGAATACTCGAATGCGGAAGGCGGAACGATTATCATGTCTGATGGCACAAGTATTCAAGTTTCAAAAGCCCGCTCTCAAGAGTTTTCTGAATTCCTAAAAACAAGAGCCGTAACTCCGAAATAATTTATTAAACATTATTTAAATTATTAGGAAGTCGAACAACGATTCTAACGTTGTTTTAAATTGTATGAGGAAATTATCAACTTTTAAATATCTACTAGGTGTAACCGTAATATTCATTACTTGCTTTGCTTTTGGTCAAAACAGAAGTTTTTCGTTTCAGCATTTTGGTCCGGAAGATGGTCTTAGTAACGCCAATATATTCGCCATCAAACAAGACGCTAATCATATTTTATATTTAGCAACAGAAAATGGTGTATATAATTTTGACGGATATAATTTTCAAAAAATAAAACCAAAAACGTCTTTAAAATCTAACTACATAAGAAACATTGGTTTCAACTTAGAAAATCAATTGGTCATCATCAACAGAAAAGAAGGTGTCTATAATTTCAATAATAAAACTAACACTGCCACCTTAAATGAGAAATTAAAATTTACTAATTCGGTTGATGAATTAATTTTTACTAAAAATTACATCTATTCGATTACCGATCAAATATGCGTATCATCACTCGAAATTAAAACAAATAAAATAACTGGCGATGATTTGTTTATTGCTAATAAGGATGATAGAGCACATTGTATTTTCAAAACAAAATCAGGTAAGGTTTTAATTGGAAGAACAAATGGTTTGTATTTTTTTAATGGTGATAAGCAGGCTAAAATTGATATTAATAGGAAATGTCCTATTTATTCAATCACAGAAAATGAAGATGGTATTATTTATTTAGGAACAGACAATGCTATTTTATGTTTAAAAGACGATGTCATTACAAAAATAATTAGTGTTAATACTCAAAAAGCAAATAGTTTTTTTAGCTCAAACAATGTAGCGAATGTCAGTAAATTGCTAGTTGACAAGTATAATAGAGTTTGGTTTTCAAATGCACCAGACGATAATTTATATGTAATTGAAAACGATATCACGTATAATGTTTTTGACATCTTAGGAATAGACAAGGTATTGGTTAATTGTATTGTAAAAGACAATGATGAAAATATTTGGATAGGAACATTTAATGATGGCGTATATTTAATCCAAAATTCGTTATTCAAAAATATTAATTTCACATCTGGCAGAAAAATTTTACCAGTAACCTGCGCTGCATTTGTAAATGAGAATGTGTGTGTAGGAACCATTAATGGTTTATTTGTTTATGACAAAAAAACGAGTAATACTCAAACAATAGTTCCTCCAGACGATATTTTTCGAGAAGAAATTTTCGATATTAAAACTATAGGTGAAACTATTATTTATTCGAAAACTAACTCTATTTCAAATAAAACAAAATCTGTTTTGATGAATGAGGACTATTACAACTTTGTTCCAGTTCAATCACGCTTATTCGAATATTCTGAAAAGCCAAACGAAGCCTATATTGCAGATGGAACTGCTACTTTGTATAAAATAAAAAATTATAATTCAGGAAAATTTGTACTAGCTGATACGCTCATTTCATACATAGATTACCGAACAAAAATAAATAGTTTAAACGATCGGAATGGAAATCTATACATAGGAACATCAGAAGGTTTATCCATTTATAATTTAAAATCAAAAAACTTAAAGCAATATAAAAAAGAAATCTTCAACTATAACATCAATCACATTCAACATTATAAAAACAGAACGTACCTTGCTCACGATAATGGGATTACAATTTTAGAAGACTCAACCATTATTCAACAAATTGGAGAACATAGATTAACCTCAGTTAAAAAAATAAAATTTTACAAAAATAAAATATGGGTAGCTACGTTAGACGGATTATTTATTTGCGATGAAAAATTTAATCCCATTGTTATTTACAATAAAACAAATGGGCTGCAATCTAATACAGTTAATGATGTAGTATTTGATAATGATAACTGTTGTATATGCACTAACAGAGGCACAACCATATGTAACATTAGTGATTTATTGTCTAATATTAAAATTGCGAAAAAACCATTTATATCCTCTATTGAAGTAGATGAAAAAACCGCACATGTAATTAATGATGTTTTATATTTAAACAGTTCGGAAAGTGATGTAGTTATCACATTTATTAGTCCACTATTTGTAAAGCCTAATAAACAATATTATAAATATAAATTTGACAAGAGCCGATGGTTAAATTTAGAAAATACACAAGTCCATTTAACTTCATTAGAAGGTGGTAAACACAGTCTTGAAATTACGTGTTCTTATGATGGCATTAATTGGTCTGATCCAATTTTGATTTCAATAAAAAAAGACATTCCGTTTAAGCAAACCATTTGGTTCAACCTTAGTTTAATATTTGGCTCTTTATTTGTATTAAGTATATTTTCTTACTTCGTTATTAAGAGAATCAAAAAGAATGCTACGCGACGTGTTCAAGAAGATAGGCAAGTTAACTTATTAAAACATCAAGCAATGAACTCGCTCATGAGTCCCCATTTTATTTTCAACTCGTTAACAAGTATTCAAAATTACATAAACATCAACGACTCATTAAAAGCCAGCGAATACCTTGCTAAATTTTCGAGGTTAATTCGTATGATTATTGAAAAAGCATCTCAAGGCGAAATTTTACTGAGTGAAGAAATTGTTCGATTAAGTTATTATTTAGAATTAGAAAAGGAACGATTTAAGGGCAAATTTGATTTTCAAATAGATGTGGATTTAGAGTTAAAAACTGATGAAATAAAAATACCAAATATGATTATCCAGCCTTATGCTGAAAACTCTATCATACATGGTATATTGCCAAAACATGAACATGGCACTTTGTTTATTCGATTGAAAAAAATAAATAAAAAAACATTACTAATTATCATAGAAGACGACGGCATTGGATACAAAAAAGCAAAAGAACACGCTAAATCTGACCATAAATCGTTAGGAACAAAAACAATTGAAAATATTTTAGAACTTAATACTAAACTGACTGGAAAAAATCAAAAAGTAGAAATTATTGATAAACAAGACCATGATGAAACAGACCATGGAACCATTATTACAATCACAATACAAATCTAATTATCATTTTAAAAATTATAAAAACGCACTAAATAAAAAATAATGCAGTCCGCTATTAAAAATATATCCTACCTCATTATTGGTTTCTTTTTCATGCTTTCACATGGCATTAAAGCTCAAGCTAAAACCAGTATTTTTTTGAAAGATACTACATTTGTATGTTTGGGAGATTCTATTTTAATTGATTTTAAAACATCAGCTTTAACAAAAGATGCAGTTATACAGTGGGACACACCTTATGGTTCAATTTATAATTCTAAACAATATTATATAAAATATAAAGGACAGTATTTACTAAAAATAAGAGACGGAAAACAAACCTACTATGAAACTACTTTTGTAAAAACATTTGAACGTCTAAAATTTAAAATGAGAGATACATCCTTATGTACTGGATCGGTATTGTTAATTAGTCCTAAAATAAAAACACCTTACTATTTGTGGAGCACAGGTGAAACAACCGATCAGATAAAAATAGAAAAAGCGAATACATATTGGATAAAATGCTACAACAAAGGTTGCGCATATACTGATACATTTAGAGTAAGAAGTATTGTTGGTTCAATTCCTAGTTTTGGAAAAGAATTAGTTGTGTGCGAAAGCGAGCCAAATAAAACACTTTCCATTAAGGTAAATAATGATGTTAAACTTTATTGGAATACAGGGTCCAATTTGTCTTCAATAAACGCAACTAAAGAAGGGATTTATTGGGTAAGATCCGTTTCAAAGAATTGTGGCTCAAAAACAGATAGCGTTACTGTAAAATATAAAAATTGCGATTGTGAAATTTATCTACCAAATAGTTTTACGCCTAATGAGGATGAAAAAAATGATTTATTTTCTCCCACATTTCAATGTGAGTATTCTTATTATTTATTGATTGTTTCGGATCGGTGGGGAAATGTAGTTTACACGTCGAATAACATCAATAATAAATGGGATGGGAAATTTAAAAATAATCCATGTCCTGACGATATTTATGTATATCACTTAGAGGTGATACAAAAGAATTCAGACAAAAAAGTTCTAAGAAATGGTAAAGTAGCTTTATTTAGATAAAAAATTATTTCTTTTCTGCTAGGTAAATAGCTGCCAGTCCAAAATTCAAAGATTCAAAGCTCGCATTAACATACCCACAATTTTTTAAAATTGATACAAAATGCTCATTATCTGGAAACACTTTAATTGATTCGGGTAAATAAGTGTAAGCTCTCGCATCTTTCGAAAATATTTTTCCTAAAGTAGGCGTTACGAATTTAAAATAAAATTTATAAAATTGTTTAAATGGAAATTTACGAGGTGTAGAAAATTCTAAAATACAAATTTGCCCTCCTGGCTTTAAAATACGATTCATATTAATTAGTCCCTTTTCCAAATGCTCAAAATTACGAACACCAAAACCAACTGTAATAGCATCCATCGAATTATCAGCTAAATCGCATGTTTCAGCGTCTCCATAGTGTAATGTAATTTTACTTTGGGCTTTTAATTTTTCGATTTTTACTCTGCCAAATTTCATCATGCCTTCGCTAATGTCGACACCAACAACTTTTGTCGGATTTAATTTTAAAGCTTCAATTGCAAAATCAGCCGTGCCAGTTGCCACATCTAAAATGTATTGAGGATTTTTTTTCGCGATTAATTTGATGCATTTTCTTCTCCACCCTTTATGAATTCCTAATGATAGTAAGGAATTTAAAAAATCATACCTAAAGGCAATGTTATCAAACATTTGCGCAACTTGATTTTTTTTTGAATCGGAATTATTGTAAGGTGTTACTGATGCCATAGATTAGTTTGTTAATTCAACTTATGTTGAATGATATTATTTTACGAAATTCAACTTCAAAGATTCTTCAAGTAGTTGTTCTTTATTGATTGGCACAACACCTATTTGTTCACAAACTAATCCACCTGCTAAATTAGAAATGTGAGCTGTAATAATTGGATTAACATGTAATGCAGTTAATAAAGCTGCAACACTTATAACAGTATCACCAGCTCCACTCACATCTGCAATAGATCGAATGTGCGCAGGAGTGTGTTCCTTAATTGAACGTGAGTTTACGATTACACCTTTTTCTGCTAATGTAACAAGTGCTGATTCAAATTTTTGCTTTACTCTAAAGCTACTAATAGCTCTTTGTAATTCATTAATATTATCTGAACTCACATCAAGTTTTAATCCTTCTCGCAATTCTTTCAAATTAGGTTTAAATAAAGTAACACCTTTATATGCGTTAAAGTTTTTCTTTTTTGGATCAACGCACGTTGGTATGCTTTTACTTTTTGCTAATTCAACTACTTTTGATATGAGCTTAGGAGTTATTAAACCTTTGTTGTAATCCTCAAACAAGATACAGTCAATTTTTTCGTGCTGAATAATGTAGGATATAAGAGTGATGAGTTGCTGTGTTTCTGCTGGTGTTATATCCTCATCAACCTCTTCATCTATTCTTAAAAGTTGAGTATTATTTCCAATGACACGCGTTTTTTCAGTGGTGATGCGCGTTCGTGATTTAAGAATTCCTTTCTGACTTAATTTTTGAGTTTTTAACAACTCTAAAAAATTTTGACCTTCATAGTCAATGCCAATCACCGAACATAAAATTGGATTAGCGCCCATAGCTTGGATATTAAGCGCAACATTAGCCGCACCACCTAACCTTTTCTCTTTTTTTGTAACAGCTACAATAGGAACTGGAGCTTCAGGTGAAATTCTATTTACCTTTCCCCACATGTAACTATCAATCATTACATCACCAATAATTAAAACATTTAAATTATTAAATGATTTAAAAATCTCACGAATATGTTCTTTTTTTACCGAAAAATTCTTCATGTATTATTTTCTATCGAATATTAATTTAATTTTTCAACAGCTACTTTCATTCGTTTTAAAGCTTCTGTTAATTTATCTTCAGAGGTAGCGTAAGAAAATCGAATGTATTTATCATCTCCAAATGCTGCGCCTGGAACCAAGGCCACATGCGCTTCATCTAATAAATAAAGAGATAAGTCTGTGGCATTATTAATAATATAACCATTATATGATTTTCCAAACAAAGCAGAAACATCAGGATAAACATAAAATGCCCCTTGAGGAATGTTAGTTTTAAACCCAGGAATTTCTTTCATTAAATCTAAAACCAGATTTCTTCGTTTAAGAAAAGCGTCGCGCATATAGTTTGTACTTTCTGAGGGTAAATCCATGGCAGCGTGCATTGCTTTTTGAGTAATACTGCATGTGGCAGAAGTAAACTGTCCTTGCATTTTGTCACAAGCTTGTGCAATCCATTTAGGTGCTGCCATAATTCCACCTCTCCAGCCTGTCATCGCAAATCCTTTTGAAACACCATTAATTGTTATAACACGATCTTTAATGTCTTCAAATTGAGCCATGCTTTCGTGTCCACCAACAAAATTAATATGCTCATATATTTCATCGCTAACGATATATAATTCATCATATTTTTTTATTACATCTGCAATTTCACGTAGTTCTTTTTTATTATAAACAGAACCAGTTGGATTACAAGGTGTGCTAAAAATCATCATGCGTGTTTTAGAAGTAATGTGTTCTTCTAACTGCGCAGCTGTTACCTTAAAATCATTTTCTATTTCCGTATCAATTAAAATTGGAACACCTCCAGCTAATTTTAGTATTTCAAGATAACTCACCCAAAAAGGTGATGGAATCAAGACTTCATCACCAGGATTAATAACACATAAAACAGCATTTGCGATGCTCTGCTTAGCGCCTGTTGATACAACTATTTCATCAGCAGTGTATGTTAATCCGTTATCTCTTTTAAACTTCCTTGCAATTGCTTCTCGCAATTCTAAGTAACCACTTACATGCGTGTAATAACTAAAATTATCATTGATAGCCTGAATAGCTGCTTGTTTTATAATTTCTGGCGTTGCAAAATCTGGTTCACCTAAACTTAAACTTATGATGTCTATTCCGCTAGCTTTTAACTCTCGACTTTTTCTCGCCATCGCTATTGTTTGCGATTCTGAAATTAAGTTTACTCTATCTGATAAATGTGCCATTTTTTATGTGTTTAATGCGTAACAAATCTAATAATTTGAATAAGAAAACAAACTTATTTTAAATTAAATTATTCAATCTATTGTTACAAACTTATTTTGCATTTAATCTATTAATTATCCATTTTTAGTTGTTCTTAAATTAAAATATATTTTACGCTAAATACTTAATAAATTATTAAAATGAATTACTGGATCATTAAATCAGAACCTTTTAAATACAGTTGGGAACAATTTAAAAAAGATAAAAAAACGTGTTGGGATGGTGTAAGAAATTATCAAGCTCGTAACAATTTAAAAGCTATGAAAAAAGGTGACTTATTGCTTTTTTACCATAGTAATGAAGGCATGTGTATTGTAGGTATTGCAAAAGTTGTAAATGAATTTTATAAAGATCCAACCTCAACAGAAGATACATGGGTAAGTGTAGATGTTGCGCCTTTTAAAACATTTAAAACTCCAATCACATTAGCTCAAATAAAAGCAGATGAGTATTTAAAAGACATGCAACTTATTAAACTTCAGCGATTATCAGTAGGGATCGTTAAATTAGAAGAATTCGATAGGATTTGTATGCTTGGAGGTGTATAAGCACCTAAGTTATTAAAAAGGCTATTTCAATGAGTTAAACACGTGTTTCAATGATTAAGTTTTGATGAACGTGTAGCAAAAAAACATTATCTTGTTTACTAAAAATATTAAATATGTTCAAAATCGTAGTCACTAGCTTTCTCACAATATTATCATGTCAATTGAGTTCTCAGAACTTAAATTATAACATGATTAATATTGAACTAAAGGCTAATTATCCTGAAATAGATTTTTCAAATAAATTACTTGTAATCAATCATTGGAATTCTAATGACCCTGCTTCAAGAGAAAATCATAAAGAACTCAATCGAATATGTAAAATATATGAAGGAGCTAAATTAAAAGGAGGATTAAAGGGTATTGTTTTTGTTTCAATATCCAGCGACACCGAAGAAATTCCTTATTCCATTTGTTTGAAAAAAGATGGTATTAATACTCGTTTTTTAATGTGCGATTTTAAAGCCTTTTCTTTAAATTCAACATTATCTAAATTAGGTTTTACTAATGAAGTCAAAAATGTTATTTTTGATTCTAATGGTATTTTACTAAATAAAAATATTGAAACTGATCAGATTTACTCTATGTTTAATTCTCTACTAACTCGCTAATGAAAACAAGATTACAAATATTGTTTATCTGCATTATTAGTAATGTAAATTTTGCATTAGCTCAATCTCCTTTAGATTGCTCAACTTCAACTGTATCTGCCTGCTCCGGCAATCCTTCTTTTCCATTCACAACCAACACATCACCCACCAATTATGGTGGTGTAATGGATTTGCCTGGTAATTCAACAAGTAGTATTAGCAATCCTTCTACTAACCCAAATCCTTTAAGCGGTAATATGGGTTGTTTACTTTCAGGAGAACTAAATGCAACTTGGGTAACTGTAAATATTAGTAGTTCGGGCACTTTGCAATTTAATATCTCTCAATTTGGCTTTACAGACTGGGCTATGTGGCCTTATACGTCAAGTTCTTGTGCAAATATCCAAAACAATACATTGGCTCCTGTAGCGTGTAATTGGAATCTTACATCAACAGGAGGAACAGGAATGGGAACAGTTCCACCTGGCGGCAATGCTGGAAATTTTGAACCAGCTTTGACCGTAACCGCTGGACAATCCTTTATACTTTGTGTCACAAACTTTAGTAATATTAATGGCACCATTAATATGACATTTTCAGGCACTGCTGGGACTTCTTGTTTCCCAGTTTCCTCAACAGCTAGTAAAACGATTTGTCCTTTAGGAACGGCGACATTAACGGCGACCTCTAATTTAGGCAGTCCATCTTATACCTGGATGCCAGGCAGTTTAAATACTCCTACCATTACAGTTTCTCCAACAACAACAACAGTATATACCTTAACAGTAGGGGGAACCAATACGGTTTCTTCAACTTATACAACTAATGTAACAACAAGTACTGTAACGGTTTTACCAACTCCCACCATTTCAATCATTGGTAATAGTTTGGTTTGCCCAAATACTAGCATTAATTTATTTGCGAGTCCTGGCTATACTAATTATGCTTGGACAGGCCCTTCTGCATTCACTCAAACAACCTCTGTTGCTGGCGTTTCTATTTCTGGGGCAGGCATTGGAACTATTGGAACATACACTGTGATTGGAAGAACGGCTCAAACCTGCACTGCTATAGCGACAAAAACCATAGGCTTAATACCTATTTCTAGCGTTACCACAACTCCTACCTACACTATTTGTCAAGGAGGAATTTTACAATTAACATCTACAACCTCCATAACACCTAGTGGTTATAATTGGGTAGGGCCTTCAGCATTTTATTCATCTGTGCAAAATCCAACGGTTTCCACTTTCGCATTACCAACACATAGTGGAACTTATACTGTATTAACAAGCTATTCATCAGGAACATTAACCTGCGTAACATCAAATACTTCTAATGTGATCGTTGTCCCAGCGGCATCGGCTTCATTACCAAATATTTTGCCTATTTGTAATAATGGGAATATTAATTTATTAGCACCAACGGGAGGAACTTCTTACAATTGGACTGGGCCAAATAGTTTTACGGCTGCAGTTCAAAACCCAGTGCTTACTAATGCAAATACAATTAACAACGGTACTTACACCGTTATTATTACAACTGGGCTTTGTGTGAATGTCGGAACGGTTGCTGTAAATGTTTATAATCCTATTGCATTTAATACGGTACCTGTTAATACGACACTTTGTTTTGGAAAATCAGGGATCTTGAGTACAAGTGGAAATGGTGGAAGTGGGGTTTATAATTACTCTTGGTCGCCAATTACCGATTTAACGAGTCCTAATTCGGGAACAACAAGCGTTATAGGTAACACGACAACAACCTATTCTGTTACCCTTTCTGATGCCAATTGCCCGATTACAGCAAATGCGGTTTATCCTGTTACGGTGACTGTGAATCCTACTCCTGTCATTTCAATGTTTAGCTCTAAAGACAGAGGTTGTGAAGTTTTTTGTACTGATATCAATGCAACGAGTGTGCCAACTTCTACTAATTGTCAATGGAGATTCTCTAATAATTTGGCGTATGGTGGTTGTAGTAATCCTAATTTTTGTTTCCCTACACACGGCGTGTATGGAGCAACCCTAACGGTTACAGATGTAAACGGTTGCGTTGACTCATTAAAGAATAATGCGTTTATTACTGTTGATCCAAATCCTATTGCCGATTTTAATTGGTCGCCTAATAATCCTACCGTGTTAATTAATGAAGTGAGTTTTACTGATCAGTCCTCTGTTGGATTACCTTTTAACAGCTGGTTCTGGAGTTTTGGAGATACATTTGACCCTTTAGGTAACGATACCTCTCGTATTCAAAATCCTTCTCACATTTATGACAATCCATTCTCCTACAGTGTTTCTTTAACCGTTGTCAATAGTTTCGGTTGCAGAGATTCTGTTATGAAAATTGTGAAAGTGGAAGATGAATTTTCTATATTTATTCCTAATAGTTTTTCTCCTTCTAAAATTGACGGAATTAATGACATTTTTAAAGTAACTGGTATTGGTTATGTAACAGATGATTTTGAATTGAAAATCTACGACAGACTCGGCGAACTCGTATTTAAAACAAATGACATTACTAAAGGATGGGATGGTTCGGTTAAAGGTGGTAAAATTGCAGCTACTAACGTCTATGTTTATAAAATTGAAATCAAAGATTACAGATATAAATTGAGAGAATTTGTTGGGCACATTTCGGTGCTTTAATTATATTAATAAAAATGAAAAAACTAAAATACTTATACTTAATATTATTATTTATCCCTTTAATTAAAGTTTATTCTCAAGGGTGTGCAGGCGCATCACCTTTTTGTTCAGGATCAACATCCTATACATTTCCTGCCAGTACAGGTGGTACATCGGCACAAGTCGGTCCAAATTACGGATGTTTATTTAGTCAACCCAATCCAGCATGGTATTATTTTCAAGTTTCAACAAGTGGGTCAATTGATATTAATATTGCTGGTACTGGAGGTGGAGACGTAGATTTTATTTGTTGGGGACCATTCACTACCCCTACAGGAAATTGTGGTAATTTAACTGCAGCAAATACAATTGATTGTAGCTTTTCAGCTTCTCCAACAGAAACATGCAATATTACAAGTGCAATTGCTGGACAGTATTATATGTTACTCATTACTAATTTTTCAGGGATGAGTCAAAACATTTCATTTGGCCAAAGTCCTGGAAGCACCGGCTCAACTAATTGTGGTTTATTATCATCTGGTGTAACAAGTAGAACAATTTGTCCAACAGCCACTGCTTCATTAACCGCATCTTCAAACCTTACAAGCCCCACGTATTCATGGTCACCAGGTGGAGCGACCACAAGCTCTATATTAGTTAGTCCCAGTTCAACAACCATTTACTCCGTAACAATTAATGGAATAAATCCGAGTACAAGCACTCCTACTGTTGTTGTAAACACTGGAACCGTAACTGTATTATCATTACCAACATTAACAGTAACAAGTACTAATTTGATTTGTCCAAACTCTAGTATCAATATATTTGCAAGTCCAGGATTTACAAGTTATGTTTGGGCTGGACCACCAGCATTTACATCAACCACAACGATCTCAGGAGTTTCATTATCTAATGCAACACCTAGTATGCTTGGAACATATACTGTAACAGGAAAAACAGCACAAGGCTGTCAGGTAGTTAATACTACTACAATAGGATTTATTCCTACATCTAGCATTACTACTACGCCAGGTTATACTGTTTGTCAAGGTGGTACGCAAACGTTTACAAATACCAATGCAGTTGGAGCATCTTATTATTCATGGACGGGGCCATCGAGTTTTGTTTCCTCAGTACAAAACCCGACCATCAGTTTAATTAATCTTAATCAATCTGGGACATACACAGTGACTGCCTATTTCGTTGTTGGAACGAATACATGTGTGACAACTAATACATGTTATGTCTTTGTTGTTCCTGGCGCTCCAACCGCTCTTCCTAATATCCCAACTATTTGTAATAATGGGAACATTAATTTATTAGCGCCCACTGGAGGGACTTCTTATAATTGGACAGGTCCAAATAGTTTTACTGCTGCAGTTCAAAACCCTGTTCTTATCAATGCAAATACAATTAATAACGGAACTTACACCGTTATTATTACTACTGGGCTTTGTGTTAATGTGGGAACTGTTGCTGTAAACGTTTATAATCCTATTTCGTTTAATACGGTTCCTAATAACATGACACTTTGTTATGGAAAATCAGGATTACTTCATGCCAGTGGAAATGGTGGTAGTGGGGTTTATAATTACTCTTGGTCGCCAATTACCGATTTAACGAGTCCTAACTCGGGAACAACAAGCCTTATCGGTAATACGACAACAACCTATTCTGTTACCCTTTCTGATGCCAATTGTCCGATTACAGCAAATGCGGTTTATCCTGTTACGGTGACTGTGAATCCTACTCCTGTCATTTCAATGTTTAGCTCTAAAGACAGAGGTTGTGAAGTTTTTTGTACTGATATCAATG
>JBIISW010000068.1:0-13002 GCA_044340865.1 Bacteroidia bacterium
ATGATTCGCTCTATGGCGCCAAATTGTATTGTTTTTGCCTTAGCTAATCCAACACCTGAAATTTCTTATGAAGAAGCCATTGCTTCTCGACCAGATATTATTATGGCAACGGGCCGAAGTGATCATCCTAATCAAGTGAATAATGTATTAGGCTTTCCGTTTATTTTTAGAGGCGCTTTAGATGTAAGAGCAACTTGCATTAATGAAGAAATGAAATTAGCGGCAGCCTTAGCGATTGCTGCTCTCGCAAGAGAAAGTGTGCCTGACTATGTAAACTTAGCTTACGGTTCTAAAAACTTAAGTTTTGGTACAGAATACATTATTCCGAAACCAATAGATAATCGTTTAATTTCTACAGTAAGTTCCGCGGTAGCAAAAGCGGCTATCGATAGTGGTGTCGCTAAACGTATCATTAAAGATTGGGACGCTTATCGTATCGAATTAGACAACCGATTAGGTAAGGATAACAAATTAATGAGAAGCCTTGCCAACAAAGCGAAATCAAACCCAAAGCGCGTTGTATTTACGGAAGCAGATACTTATAAAATTTTAAAAGCCGCACAAGTGGCTAAAGATGAAGGTATTGCCAAGCCAATTTTACTTGGAAACAAAGAAAAAATTCTAGCTTTATTAGAAGAGCACCAAATCGATTTAGGTGATACACCTATTATTGATACTTGGTTAGCTGAAGAGGAAGCACGAAGAGCAGATTTTGGTGATATTTTATGGAAGAAACAACAGCGTCGTGGTTTAACACAATATGATGCTCGTAAATTAATGCGTGACCGTAATTATTTTGGAGCTATGATGGTAGAACAAAATTTAGCTGATGCTATGATTTCTGGATTAACTAGAAAATATGGTGCACCTATTAAACCAGCCTTAGATGTGATTGGAGTGCAAGATGGCGTTTCGAGGGTAGCAGGATTATACATGATGATTACTAAAAAAGGTCCTTACTTTTTTGCTGATACAACCATGAATACAGATCCTACTGCTCAGCAATTAGTTGACATTGCAGTGTTAACAGCTAATACTGTTAAGCAGTTTAATATTACGCCGCGTATTGCGATGTTATCGTATTCAAACTTTGGATCGACTAAAGGCGATGTTCCTAAAAAAGTAAGTGAAGCAGTCAAACTATTACACAAGAATTACCCTGGTTTAATTGTTGATGGCGACATTCAAGCTAACTTTGCTATTAATAATGATTTATTAAAAGAACAATTTCCATTTAGTACCTTAGTGGATAAGGATGTGAATACATTTATCTTCCCTAACTTAGCATCTGGTAACATTGCTTACAAATTACTGCAAGAATTAGCTGGTGCTGAAGCGATTGGCCCCGTTTTAATGGGATTAAAAAAACCAGTACATGTTTTACAATTAGGAAGCTCGGTGCGTGAAATTTTAAACATGATTACGATTGCTGTGGTAGACGCTCAAAATAAAAAATAGATTTAAAATAAATCCTAAAAAATCCCGTTAGTTTCTTTCGGGATTTTTTTATGCCTTTATATTTATATGAATTTGTAAAAAAATTGACTCATTCTTATAAATTAAAATGAATTCTTTCAGAACAAACAGCACCTTTAGTTGTTGAAATATTAATTTATATAGATAAATTGCATTAATAATAAGATAATTTAACAATTACATAAATAAACCAAGAAATAAATACCTAAATTTGCACCCAAAAAAAAGCATATAAAATATTGCCATGAAAAAACAATTACTTTTAATTATCACCATTCTATTTATAGCACACGTTTCGTTTGCCCAAACTAAGCACACAATCAGTGGGTACATTAAGGATGCTAAAAATGGTGAAGCACTTATTGGTGTAACCATTTATAAAAAAAATTCGCAAATCGGAACTGTGACTAATCCATATGGTTTTTATTCGTTAACACTTCCTCAAGGTAAAGACACGATTGTTTTTTCGTTTGTTGGTTATAAAACCATTTTAAAACCAGTTAATTTAACAGGAAACCAAACCATCAGTGTTGAACTATCAGATGAAGGAACAGAAACAGAAGAAGTTATTATTACGGCAGAAAAAGCAGATGCTAATGTAAAAAGCATGGAAATGAGTGTGGCTAAATTAGACATTAAACAAATTCAAAAAATGCCGGCATTATTGGGCGAAGTTGATATTATTAAAAGTATTCAATTATTACCAGGTGTAACCACTGTTGGCGAAGGCGCTAGTGGATTTAATGTACGTGGTGGAAACATTGATCAAAATTTAGTATTGATGGATGAAGCGCCTGTTTATAATTCATCACACTTATTTGGATTCTTTTCTATTTTTAATCCTGATGCGGTTAAAGATGTAAAACTCATCAAAGGTGGAATTCCAGCACAATACGGAGGAAGAGCTTCTTCGGTTTTAGATATTAGAATGAAAGAAGGAAACAGTAAAAAATTAGAAGTGAATGGCGGTATAGGAACTATATTTAGTCGTTTTTCTATTGAAGCGCCTATCTTAAAAGATAAGGCTTCGTTTATTGTTGCAGGAAGAAGAAGTTACATTGATGTATTAGCAAAACCATTTTTGAAAGGCGATTTAAAATCAGCTAAATTTTATTTTTACGATTTAACTTCCAAATTTAATTGGCGTATCAACGAAAAAAATACCGTGTTTGCTAGTGGTTATTTTGGTAGAGATGTGTTTGGTGCTGGCTTTAAATTTAACTGGGGAAACAGTACAGCAACTGTTCGTTGGAATCACATCTTCAACAGCAAATTATTTATGAACTTAACTTCATTTTACAGTAATTACCAATACAGTTTAGGTTTCAAAACGGAAGGAACCAGTCAAGCATTTGATTGGAATTCGAATATTATTAACTACAGTTTTAAACCTGATTTTACCTATTACTTAAATGCAAAAAACACCATCAAGTTTGGTGCACAAGCTATTTTATTTACATTTAAACCAGGCGATGCAGTTGTAACAGGTGAAGATGGTGTTAAATCAAGTTTGTTACTAGCAAATCAATACGGCACTGAATATGCAGCTTACATCGATAATGAACAAAAAATAACACCACGCTTAACCATTCAATATGGTATCAGATGGTCGTTGTTTAACTACACAGGAAAAGGTACTAAATACACGTATCGTGATACCATTCCAAATGAAACTAAGCCATTAGAAAAAGAAGAAGCTATTGCCGCTGGAAATGTGATTAAATCTTACAACAACCCAGAGCCACGCTTAGCAGTTAATTATACCATCAATGATAAAAGTTCAATTAAATTAGGATACAATCGTATGTCGCAATATTTACACATTGTTTCAAATACGGCTGCCTCAACTCCACTCGATATCTACACACCAGCAACCAACAATGTCAAACCACTTATTGCCGATCAAATTACATTGGGTTACTTCAGAAATTTAAAAGACAATATGTTTGAAACCTCTGCTGAAGTGTATTACAAAAACTTAGAAAATCAATTAGATTACGTTGACAACTCCAATCTTTTATTAAACAGATACCTTGAAGCTGATTTAATACAAGGGAAAGGCAGAGCATACGGTTTAGAATTATACGTTAAAAAAACAAAAGGAAAATTAAATGGTTGGGTAAGTTATACCTTATCTAAAACAGAACGTAAGGTAATTGGTATTAGTAACAACGATTGGTTTTTATCAAGATACGACAGAACGCATAACATTAACACGGTTTTAATTTATGATTTAAATAAGCGTTTGAGTTTTTCTGCTAACTTTTTATTCCAAACAGGAACACCCGCTACATTTCCTAATGTAAAAATAGAATTACAAGGGTATAGCATTCCTTACAATACAGAAGGTACACGTAACAATTATCGCAATACGCCTTATCACAGAGCTGATATAGGTGTTACGTATAACTTTAAAAAGAACGAAACGCGCCGTTATAAGCAAACCTTAGTGCTTAGTGTATACAATCTATACAATCGAAGAAATGCATTTTCTATTTACTTCAGAGAAAATAAAGATATACCGGGAACAACAGAAGCCGTTCGATATTCTGTGATAGGAAGCATTGTACCAGCTATTACTTACAATTTTAAATTCTAATACCATGAAATCATACATTAAAACAATTTTCGCACTAATTACTATTGTGGCTTTTACATCTTGCGAAGATGTGATTCAAGTAAAACTAGATAAAGGATCGCCATTAATTACGATTGACGCCTTTGTAAATGACATGCGTTCGCAACAAAAAATAAGATTAACCTATGCCAACGATTATTTTTCGGCATCTAAAAATAATCCTGTTACCGGAGCCGTTGTTAAAATTAAAAACACAACAAATGGAGAAGAATTTAATTTCACAGATGCCAACAATGGCGACTATTATTTAAATTTAACTTCAAGCGATACACTTGGAAGATTAAACAACGATTATCAACTAACGGTTAGTTACGATGGCGTTACTTACACGGCTACAAGTAAAGTAAATAGAACCGTAAAAATTGATAGCCTAGATGTAAAGTTTAACGAAGCTGGACCTTTTGGCGGAAAAGAAGGTTATGTGTTTAAATTTTTAGCCATTGATTTGCCTGGTACTACACCCGATTTGTATTGGATAAAATCATTTAAAAATGGTAATTATTTAAAAGGCAATGGTTTTAATTTAGCTTATAATAGCGCCTATGGCGATGGTTCTGATGGGTATCCATTTATTCCACCTATTGCAGAAGCAATTACACCAGGAAGTGAAGTATTTCAAAAAAACGATGTGTGTAGAGTAGAAATACACTCCATTAACTTACCAACTTACAATTTATTATTACAAGCACAAGCGCAAATTTCGAATGCAGGTTTATTTGCTACCACACCAGAAAACATTAAAACAAACATCACATCTAGTAACGATAAAATAAAAGTAGTTGGGTGGTTTTGCATGAGCGCCGTGAGTGTAAAAGAAAAAGTAGCTCAGTAAATTTTTAGATTATTCTTAAAAAAGATTTTCACATTTAACTTAATATTTAATGTGTTAAAAAAAACATTGCTATCATTTATAGCAATCAATACCTACATAATTAATTAATTTTATAGTAAGGTAAAAATGCAACTCTACAATTGGCATGAATTAATGTAATTAATACCAATTCAAAAAAAGTTCATTAAGAAAAGGAAACAAAATTTTATATAGTTAATGATGAGTCATTTAAAACTTTTTGATAGTAAACAAATCCGTTCGAGTTGGAACGATTCAGAACAAAAATGGTATTTTTCAGTGCAAGATATTATTCAAATATTAACAGATACCGTTGACGTAAAAGATTACATCAAAAAAATAAAAAAACGTGATTCATCTCTGAATTTCAACTGGGGTACAATTTGTACCCTAGTTGAAATGGAAGCTGCTGATGGTAAAAAACTGGAAAAAAAGTAATATCAACAGAAAATTACGTCATGATTCCTGAAAAGGCAAAAAAAAGACTAAAATAAATTGAAATCAATATTTTGCACTATTTTGCATGAGCGCCGTGAGTGTGAAAGAAAAAGTAGCTCAATTAATTTTTTAGATTATGCTTAAAAATAATATGTTAAAAAAGCCTCTTTCCTTTGTATTGAAAAGGCATTTTTTGTACGCCGTATTTATGCTATTTTTCGTAAATACGACGTTCTCTCAAAATACAAGAATTTCAAACCACAACACAATTGGTTGGTATAACTATTTTGGTACGTTTAAGCTAAATTCAAAATGGGGCATTCATTCAGAATATCAATGGCGAAGGAATCATTTAATAACTGATTGGCAACAAAGTCTTTTGCGTTTGGGTGTGAATTATGAATTAAATCCAAAAGTGCAGTTA
The DNA here is from genome assembly GCA_044340865.1 of Bacteroidia bacterium. GTDB lineage: Bacteria > Bacteroidota > Bacteroidia > B-17B0 > Aurantibacillaceae > UBA4416. Next base: position 5,827 of record JBIISW010000068.1, read on the forward strand.
AGAGTTGGTTATGGTTGGATAGAAACTTTTCCTTATGGCGACATACCCATAAATGGAATGGGAAAAGATTTTACCGAACACCGTATTTTTGAAATGGTAACTATAACCGATAAAGTTTCTATCGTTGATTTATCGCATCGCTTTATGCTTGAACAACGCTTTGTTGGACGATATTCCACTATCAATTTAACCAAGGAAGATGAGTTTCCGTTGTTAAACCGTTTAAGATATATGTTTCGTTGTCAAGTTCCGCTAAAAGGAACCGAGGTAAAAGACAAAACACCTTATGTTGCTATTTATAACGAACTATTTATAGGCTTTGGAGAAAATGTAAATGAAAATATTTTTGACCAAAACAGGTTAGGTATGCTCTTAGGCTATCGCTTTAATTCTTCTGTACGTATTGAAGCAGGTTACTTAAATCAAATAATTCAATTAGGCAGGGAAGTGAACAACAGAAATGTGTTTCAATACAATAACGGACTTATTTTAAACGCAAACTTTAACTTAGACTTAAGTAAACAAAACTAAAAACTGCCACTAACAGCAGTTTGGAAAATGTCAGGTTTAATACTAAATTGAAAGTAAGTACATCAAAATCCTACCCTTCGCAAAGCCTGAAACCGTTATGTCTCATTTGTAGAAAAACCTTGCGGAAATTATAGTATAAAGCAATTTTTTTCTGATTTTGAAAACTGACACCTTTTTCCTAAATTTACTTTCAAATTACTCTGTCATGACTACAACTGACCATATCAGAAATGGAATTATAGAACAATTACTTACTATTTCAAATAAGGACTATTTAACAGCACTTTTTCAATTAGTTAAAAACAGTCAAGCCGACAAGGAAACTGTTAAACTAACTGAGGAACAAATAGTAATGTTAAAGTTAAGTGATCGAGACATCAAAGAAGGAAAATTGATTGCTCAATCACAACTTGACAAATCTGACTTGAAATGGCTAAAAGAATTGTAGTTTGGACCGAAACTGCAGTTAGACAACGTCGTGAAATCTTACAGTATTGGGTTAAACGTAACGGAACAAAAACCTATGCTGAAAAACTTATAAAGCTAACGGCAGAGCAAATAAAAGTTATTCAAAGCAATCCTAAATTATTTAAAAAGGTAGACTTTGCTGATACTCATGTTTCAGCTTTAGGTCACTTTAGTATATTTTACAAATACACAAAAGATACTCTTATCATCACGGCATTTTGGGACAATAGACAAGATCCGAAAAAGCTGCTTGAAATTCTAGCAAAAACAAACGTCACATAACCGCACCTAAAACTTATGCGGGCTGACATCAAAGCATTTTATCTTTGTTATTAATATTCGGTTGACAATGCTCTGAGCCAAACAAGTTATAGCCCTAAACCGTTATACATTAAAAAAATGCGAAGCTGAAAAATCATCCCCTACTCGTCATCGCTTGTAAATAAACTATGTTATAGTAGCGTTATAAATGCGAAAGAAAATTTTTCAATTTATTTTTTAAAAAACAAAATGTTAAAAAAACCTCTTTCCTATTTATTGAATAGGCTTTTATTTATATTTGATTCTAGCTTATCTGTTTTTAATCGTTTATAATTAATTAAAAACTTGTAAAATGCGCTTAGTGATAAGTTAGCGGCACACTTAAATCAATATCCAACACAAAGACTATGAACCCATTTTGGACACAAATAATAATTCAAACAACACTCCGACAGAAGAAGAAAGAGGGTGGGAATAGTGTAACGTATTCATCCTACGAATTTGCTAAAGGGGTTCATGAATTTAAAATCAATGTTGTTAGACACATAAAGGACTTTTTCTTAATTATTGTAGGTATTTTTTCTGCATCTTTTGGTTTTAAAGGCTTCTTATTGACAAATCATTTTATTGATGGAGGGGCAACAGGCATATCACTTTTAATTTCAGCACTTACAACAATACCTCTTTATCTCTTAATAATATGCGTAAATATTCCTTTTGTAATTCTTGCGTATAAAATTCTAGGAAAAACCTTCGCCATAAAAACGGCTCTTGCAATTTCGGGACTTGCACTATGTCTTGCAACAGTTAATTTTCCAGATGTTACGAAAGACAATTTATTAGTAGCAGTTTTTGGTGGATTTTTTCTTGGTGCTGGTATTGGACTTTCAGTTAGAGGCGGTGCAGTAATTGACGGAACAGAAGTTCTTGCAATTTATTTAAGTCGCAAACTAGGGACAACTATTGGGGACATCATTATCGCAATTAATGTTGTAATTTTTTCTGCCGCTGCATACTTCCTTTCAATTGAAATTGCACTTTATTCAATGATTACCTATATGGCAGCATCAAAAACACTTGACTTTATTATAGAAGGTATTGAGGAATATATAGGTGTTACCATTATTTCATCACACAGTGAAGAAATCCGACAAATGATTATTGATAATATGGGAAGAGGCGTTACTTTATATAACGGAAAACGAGGTTTTGGTAAAAGAGGAGAAACGAAAGAAATAGACATTGTTTACACTGTGGTAACCAGACTTGAGTTAAATAAATTAAATGCAGAAATAGAAAAAATTGACAAAAATGCTTTTGTTGTTATGAGTAACATAAAAGACACAAAAGGGGGTATGATAAAGAAAAGACCTTTGAAACATTAACACAGCTAACAATGACTGGAACAAAATCGGTAACAAGGGTTTGGCAAAAGTGGCTCCGCTAAAGCATTTGTAGTAAACTATTTGTGGTGAAAATCCAACCATTTACAAAGTCGAAAAACGTGACCAGCAATTAAAACAAAAATCAACGATAACAAACAAGATATGACAAAATTTAAATTTATTTATATTACAACAATAATGTTCACTTTCGGAGCAACATACTCTTATGGACAAGGTTGTAGTGACGCCGGCTTTTGCACAATTAATAGTTTTAAACCCAATAGTGCGGACAGCACTGAGGTATTGAACAACCAATTTAAATTTGGTGCATTTAATGGGAAGGCTGACAACTCTATTTCTGTATACGGTAATTATTTAGAGTACAACCGTCAATTGAATAAAAAATTTGGACTTGATGCTAAATTGACAACAATTGCTCAAAATGGAAATGGAATATCTACTTTCGGTCTTTCAGACATTTTTGTAAATGCTAATTTTAAAGCAAATGAGAATCTAAAACTTACACTAGGTGCAAAGATACCATTATCAAACTCAAGTAAAACCTATGAAAATCTTCCTCTACCAATGGACTTTCAAGCAAGTTTGGGAACATTTGACCTTATATTTGGAATAGGATATGAAATTAAAAAAATTCAATTCGTTGTTGCCATTCAGCAACCATTAACACAAAATAACAATCAATTTATTTCAACCAATTATCCTATTAATTCTGAACTTAGAAAGTTTCAATCAACCAATAAATTTGAAAGAAGTGGTGACATTTTACTTCGTGTATCATACCCAATAAATATAAACTCAAAATTTAAATTAACACCGAGTGTTTTACCAATCTATCACTTGACAAACGACAAATACACGGATGAATTTAATTTAAAAAAAGAAATAAAAGGTTCGCAAGGACTTACACTTAATGGGAATGCTTACTTAGATTATGAAATAAACAGCAAAAATATTATTCAATTAAACGTGGGAATGCCTTTTATTGTTAGAGATAATAGACCAGATGGCTTGACAAGAAGTTTTATTGCGAATATAGAATATAAAATAAAATTTTAACTAAATCTAATAGTACCTAAAACTTATACAGACAACATCAAAACATTTACAATAAATACCAAACTTCTTTAACAAGATCAGAAATCCTACGAAATGCAATTATTTTCGCTTTGCAAAAGTCTATTAAACATTTATCTTTTTTGAAAGCATCTCGAGAGATAAAGTTTCAAATCAAACCGTTGTTTAGCACGATAACGTTATAAATTAAAAAAGCGTTGACTATAAATGACTTTCTCATTCTGAATCGTTTGTAACGAATTTGTTTTAAATGAGTTCCGTGAGCGTGAAAGAAAAAGTAGCTCAGTAATTTTTTAGATTATTCTTAAAAAAATAATAGGTTAAACAAGCCTCTTCCATGTTTATTGAAGAGTTTTTTTTATATTTGATTTGAGTTTAATAGTTTTTAATCGTTTAGAAATAAACAAAAAAACAATAAGAGGCAGTTAGCGATAGGTTAAAACTAAACCGTTGACATCTCTTAAATAAAAAAAATTACGTGGATAAAGACATAATTCGACTATACAAAATTGCGTTTGGACTTTCGGTCTTTACAGTAATCTATAATATAATTGAGGGGTTAATTTCAACTTATCTCGGCTTCTCCGACGACAGCTTAACGCTGTTTGGTTTTGGTGTCGACAGTTTCATAGAAACAATTTCCGGCTTCGGCATTCTTCATATGGTTGCACGCATACAAGCAAACCAAAATAGTAACCGTGACAGTTACGAGCGGACAGCTTTAAGAATAACAGGCTTTTCTTTTTACGTACTTGTTCTTGGTCTTCTTTCGACAAGTATCTATAATTTCGTTACAGACCAACAACCGCAGACAACTTTGTGGGGCATAATAATCTCTTTAATTTCAATTGCAATAATGTGGTTTCTTGTTTCCTACAAAACAAAAGTTGGTAAAGCATTAAACTCTCAAGCAATTATTGCAGACGCTGAATGTACAAAAGTTTGTATTTTTATGTCTGTTGTTTTACTAGCATCAAGTGGCATATATTATTTCACAAAATTTCCATACATTGATAGTATTGGTGCCATTGCTTTAGCATATTTATCATTTAAAGAAGGAAAAGAATGTTTTGAAAAAGCTAAGTCGGACAAACACTGTGTATGCGGAAACGATTAACCAACTGTATACAACGGCCTAAGTTATAACAACACTTCAGACTAATGTAGGCATTCGGCCCTAGTATTTGCAAAAGTGGTCGCTCTCCTCTGAAAATTTTAGGAATCGCTGGCAAGACATTTATTTTCTCTTTACAAAAATATATTAAATAGATATCCTTTATTTAAACGTTCCGGTAATCGAGCGTTCCAAAAAGAACAAGTTATAGCCCGAAACCGTTGTACAATAAAATAAAAAAAGAGCGAACCTGAATAATCATCCCCTACTCGTTCTCGCTTGTAATTAAACTATGTTATAGTAGCGCTGTAAATGCGTAAGAAAATTTTACAAATTATTTAAAAAAACATCGTGTTAAAAAAAGCCTCTTCAACCCACATTGAAGAGGCTTTTTATTATATTTGATATTTGCGTTACGATTTGGCTATTGAAAATAATATGAAGTATAAAAACATCAGAGAAGAGGAATTAAAAAATAAAGTAGGTGCAGATTGGTTTAAACAATTTGATACTACTGAAATTTTAGGAAATATTGATTTTACAGTGTTTCCAAAAAAAGAAGATTTGTTTGGACGAACGCCTTTGCTTTGGGCAGAAGCCAAAACTGGAAATTTTGATGTGCCTACTATGTTTGTGCAATTGATACTTACCATTGGCAAAGCACGCACCTTTGATAAAACATTGCCTCCTGCTTTTTTAGGTGCTTTTGATTTTAATAAAATAGCATTTGTTCCGTACATAAACATTTCGGATATTTTTTACCTCAATGATTTTAATTGGAACGTAACGCCAAGTAACCACGAAACCAAAGAGTTTCAGCTTATTAAACAACGTGTAGAACATGCACTTAAAGAAAACACCTACGTTTACGATTACGAAAAAGATGAAAAAGAATTACACGCTTTTATTAAAAATAATGTAGCAAAAGCAACATCGGCTAATAAATTAAAAATTGATAAAAATAATTTCATTCCAATTTATTTGCGTTGGTTAGACATTGTAAAACCAAACATAGACGTTAATTGGGACGAACTCAAAAAAGCAAATATACTTGATAGCGATTTTTATTTGGCTGATTTATTTGTAGACGATAAAGACACGCAACAAATTGACGACGACCTTTCTATCAGAGATAATTTATTTGTCGTATTTAATAACCAAGGTTATAAAATTGCCAAAGAAAACATTAAACAAATGTTTGATGCCACCATTAATTTAAAAAATAAAGAAAGCTATTTACATTTTTGGAAACGCTACAAACGCCCACCGCTGAAAGAGTTTCAAGATTATATTATAGAACGCCGCGATTTATTAGTACCACAAGATATTAGAGAACGCAAAGGCGCTTTTTTTACACCACGTATTTGGGTAGAATTATCACAAAAATACCTCACCGATTATTTGGGCGAAAACTGGCAAGACGATTATTACGTGTGGGATTGCGCAGCAGGCACAGGAAACTTATTGGCTGGATTAACCAATAAATACAACATTTACGCGAGTACACTCGACCAAGCCGATGTAAACGTGATACACGAGCGCATTGACCACGGCGCCAACTTGCTAAAAAATAATGTGTTTCAGTTTGATTTTTTGAATGATGAGTTTACCAAACTACCACAAAGCTTGCAAGACATTATTAATGATGAAGAAAAACGAAAGAAGTTGGTGGTGTATATTAATCCGCCTTATGCTGAAAGTAACGGTAAAGTAAGTGTTAACAGAAGTAATATTCAACAATCAAATGTTTACACAAAATATAATGATAAATTAGATAAAGTTGCTCCAGAAATGTTTGCGCAATTTTTAGCTAGAATTTATTTTGAATTAAATGGATGTGTTATTGGTGAGTTTTCAACTTTAAAAGTAATAAGTGCAAGTAATTCAAAAATATTTAGAAGTAATTTTTTAACAAAACTTGAAAAATTATTTATAGTGCCGGCAGATACATTTGACAATGTAAAAGGTAACTTTCCTATTGGTTTTTTTATATGGGATACTAATTCAAAAGAAAAGTTTAATTTAATTGAAGCAGATGTATACAGCAATGATGGTAATTGGTTAAAATCCAAAAATATTTATTCGTATGATGATCAGCAAGGGAGAATAAATGATTGGTTAAAAAAGTTTAAAATACATGATAAAGAAATTAAAGGTGTATTAATGGCGGATGCACCCGATTTTCAAAACAATAACTATGTTGCGATTATTAATAAATCGGGAAAGAGACATGGTATTTACTTTTTAATTAATCATAAAAATATAATAATAGCGAGTATATACAATTCTATCCGTCATTGTATTGATTCGACATGGTTAAAC
>JBIISW010000069.1:0-12937 GCA_044340865.1 Bacteroidia bacterium
TTCAACGCATTAAGTCGCAAGGAGATTATGCCGCAGGAAAGGCTCTGATTGAAAATTATGGTGTTAAAGTTGATTTAGCATTGCATAAAGAAGTGTTAGAACGTTTTGCAAAATTAGAAATGGCACCGTACCAAGGATTTATTCAGCCAAAATTAATTCCAGAATATGTTGGAGGAAAACTAATCGATGTGAAAGTAGAATATCCAAAAAGTTTTAAACAGCAAATGTTAGACTACAGTAAAAATTACAGTTATTTACCTGTAGAAAATTAAAAAATAATCTCTTTTAAATGCGATGAGATTCTGAATCAAGTTCAGAATGACGAGAATTAAATCAAAATTAGAATCAAGTTCAGAAAGATATAACATTCTTAAAACCATCTAGTCATGCCGAACTCGATTCGGCATCTTTTTAAATGAGGTGAGATTCTGAATTAAGTTTAGAATGACGAAAAATGGAATCTAGTTCATAATGACGAAAAAAAAGCCCTGAAATTTTCAGGGCTTTTTTTATAAATAAGAAAAGATTATTTTTTACGAATGTAAATTCTGCTTTTTGCTAAACCTAATTTATTAAAAAAGTGAGTAAAAGAAACACCTAATACACCCATGCCATATGTAGCACTTCTTCTGAAGTTGATAGAACTGGCTTCAGGAAAATATTTTGTTGGGCAGGTAATTTCTGCAATTTGAAATCCAGCATAAAAAATTTGTGAAATCATTTGGTTGTCAAACACAAAATCATCCGAATTTTCGTGGTAACTGATGGTTTCTAAAATTTCACGATTAAAAGCTCTGTAACCAGTGTGGTATTCGCTTAGTTTTTGATTGATTAAAATATTTTGTGTTAGGGTTAAGCAACGGTTAAAGATGTATTTATACATCGGCATGCCACCTTTTAAAGCACCTTTTCCTAAAATACGAGAACCAAACACAGATGGGTAAAGTTCACTCGCAATTAAGTGGCTCATACTTTGAATCAATTTAGGTGTATATTGGTAATCAGGATGCAACATGATGACAATATCAGCACCAATTTCTAATGCCTTATTGTAACATGTTTTTTGATTTCCACCATAGCCTTTATTAGTTTCGTGTCTGATTACGTGTTTTATTCCCAATTCACGGCCTACTTCAGCAGTATTGTCTTTACTGTGGTCGTCAACTAATACAACATCATCCACAATATCAAAAGGAATTTCGTCATATGTTCTTTTTAGAGTTAGTGCCGCATTATATGCTGGTAACACCACTACTATTTTTTTACCATTAATCATAGGTTACAAAAATAACAAAGTTTATATATTTTGGCTAATCTTTTAAAAAAATATACGCTATTTTTAGCATTATTTTGAAAATTAAGAAATTACATATTTTTTTACTTAAAGCGTACTTACCTCCGTTTGTATTAACCTTATTTGTTGGCATGTTCGTGTTTTTTCTCATCCATGTATTTACGTATATGGACGAAATCATTGGTAAAGGAATGGGTGCATGGGTTTTGACCCAATTTTTCTTTTACTCATTCATTTCTTTTTTGCCAGCAGCCATGCCTTTAGCGGTATTATTATCTTCCATTATGACGTTTGGCAGTTTGGCCGAAAATTATGAATTAGCAGCCATGAAATCTTCAGGCTTATCTTTATTTAAAATCATGCGTCCAATATTCGCATTCATTTTACTGTTGGCTGGTTTTACTTTTTTGTTCAATAATTATATTTTGCCTCAAATAACGCTTAATTCAGCTAGTTTGTTATATGATATCAGACAAGCTAAACCAACCTTAACCATTAAAGAAGGTATATTTTATAACCAATTAGAAGGGTATAATATCAAAGTTGGAAAGAAAAGTAAAGATGGAAATACACTGTATAATTTAAGCATTTACGATCATAAAGACGGATTAGGGAATAACATCCAACTTTACGCTGACAGTGGAACTATGAAAACATCAGCAGATACTAATTATCTTCAAATAAAATTATTTAATGGTGCGCGGTATGAAGATGTTGTTAAAGAAGAAAATCATAAACAAACGCGTCCGTTGATGCAATTGTTTTATCAAGAGCTCAATGTAAATATTGATATGAGTGAATTTAAAATGAAGCGTACGCAAAAGGATTTGTTTAAAGGACATCATGAAATGATGAACATTTGGCAAATTGACAACGAAATTGATACGTTCCGATTAGATGTATTTAAAAAACAAGCTAATTTATACCAACAGTTTAATAGTTACTTTTTAATAAATACACTCCGAACGATTGCTATTTCAAAACCGCACCGCGATTTAAAAGCATTTTACGAAACATTAACTAAAGACGAGTTTAAGCGAAGTTTAGAAAATGCACAAAACTTAGTAAGAAGTTCAAGTGGTTACATTGATACAATAAATGAAGAGATAAAAGGAAAAAATAATAGCATACTCGAGTACAGACTAGGATGGCATAAAAAAATAAGTGTATCGTTTGCCTGTATTGTTTTATTTTTTGTGGGAGCCTCATTAGGCGCTATTATCAGAAAAGGTGGCATGGGATTACCCGTTGTGGTTGCGGTTGTATTTTTCTTATTGTATTATGTGGTATCTATTATTTACGAGCGGATGGTTATTGAAGAAGTTTACAATGTTGTGTTTGGAAGTTGGTTTCCATTGCTGTTGTTTTTGCCTCTAGGAATTTACTTAACGTATAAAGCAGCAAATGATTCGGCTTTATTTGATATTGGACGTTATATAGAACCTATTAAAAATATGTTTTCTAAAAAGCCAAAAGCTATACTATGAAAATTTTGGTATTGAGCAATAAAGCTCCTTTTCCAGCTAATGACGGAAGTTCTATCGCTATTGCTAATTTAGCTTTAGGTTTGGCAGACAACGGAATTGACTTACACCTCTTAACCATTAATACCAAAAAACATTTTAAGGCAGATGAAAAAATAGATGCGTTCATAAAAGAGAAAACACATTATCAATCTGTTTATAAAGACACAAATCCATCTATGTTTGGTGCGTTTTTAAATTTGCTTTCAAGCCATTCTTATTTTGTAAGTCGATTTTATTTTAGTGAGTTTGAACAGGCGTTAATCCATCAACTAAAAACACAAACGTTTGATATTATACAATTAGAAGGCGTTTTCATGGCAAGCTACATACCTATTATAAAAAAGTATAGTAAGTCTAAAATTACATTACGTGCACATAATGTGGAGCATCAAATTTGGGATCGTTTATTGATTCAAGAAAAAAGTATCCTAAAAAGAGCGTACTTATCTTTGCAAAATAAACGCTTAAAAAAGTTTGAATTGCAAGCATTTGAAAAATGCGATGCTATTGTTACTATTACTGATATTGATAAACAAACGATTAAAAGCCTTATGCCTTCTCAAAAGATTGAGACGTGTTTAACAGGATTGAATTTAATGGATTATGTTCCAGTTACCTTACCAAAAAAACAAAACACTGTTTTTCATTTTGCATCGATGGATTGGATGCCTAATGTAGAGGCAGTTGATTGGTTATTAGAAAAAGTTTGGAAGGATGTACTAAAAGAAATACCTGATGCGAAATTAATTTTAGCTGGTAGAGGTATGCCCACAAGCCTTTTGCAAAAAGCATCTGCAAGTATTACCATTATTGATAACGTGCCAAGCTCGTCCGAATTTTATAATACTTACGACATTATGTTGGTACCACTTTGGAGTGGAAGTGGTTTAAGAATTAAATTAGTAGAAGGATTAGCTTATGGTAAAGCCATTATCACAACAAGTATTGGTGCGGAAGGAATTCCGTATGTTGCCAATGAACATGTTATGATTGCTGATAATCACACAGAATTCATTCGTGCGATAATCACGTTATTAAAAGATGAACAAACAAAACTAGCTCTTCAACAGGAAGCACGTCATTTAGCAGAAAAGGAATTTGATTATAAACGCGTGGCCGAAACATTAATCAAGTTTTACACTCAATTACTCAAAGCGTAAACATTCAATGGGATCGAGTAGGGAAGCGCGTTTAGCTGGTAAATAGCCACTTAACAAACCAACAACCATACAAACTATAAATCCAGTAAATATCCAAAACCAAGGCATAAAAAAACTAGAACCAAGCATTAATGAAATGGAATTAGCGGCAATAATTCCCATTAGAATTCCAAAAAAACCACCGAATAAACATATCACAATGCTTTCAATTAAAAATTGAGTTTTAATAGTTTGAGCCGTTGCACCTAATGCTTTTCTAATCCCAATTTCTTTCGTGCGTTCTGTAACTGTTACGAGCATAATATTCATCAACCCAATGGATGCACCAATTAATGTAATGATACCAATGATGATAGCTCCCATCGAAGCGTTACTCATTAATCCAATTAAAATGTTTGCTAAATTATCAGATTTTGTGATTTCAAAATTATCATTTTCACCTAACGGAACATTTCTTATTTTTCTAAATAAGCCTGTTGCCTCGCCTAATGCCACATTTAAGGCATTGCTATTAGTTGCTAATACATTGATCGTAAAACTCATATCTTTCGTGCCAAAGTATTGCCTTGCATTGGTGAGTGGAATTATCGCAACTTTATCACCGCCAAATCCCGCGCTATTGCCTTTGCTCGCTAATACACCAATTATTTTATACTTTCCATTTCCAATCGTAATGTATTTATCTAATGCTTTTTGCTTGCCTTTAAATAAATCAAATTCAACGTCTTTCCCAATAATAACTAGGTGTGTACCGTTATTGATTTCTTGAGGAGAAAAATTTCTTCCTTTTTCTAAGTCATATCCACTTGTAGAAATATAATTTTCATCACCACCAAACACCTGAATATTTGGATTTGTTTTTTCTGATTCATATTTTAATCTCGCGCTAAACGATGCCATGGTTGAAACAGCCGTTGTAACAGGAAATGTAAATTCATGTTTAAAACGAAGCGCTTGTTTGTAAGTAATAGATTCAAACTTTTGAGAACGCTTTCCTCTTCGTCCAATTTTTACAGATACATTTTTATTTCTAATCGTGAATGAGTTGGCGCCCATACTCGTGAAATTACTATTGATAGAGCCTTTTAGCGCATCAATTGCCGATGAAATTCCAACCAAAGCCGTTATGCCGATAAAAATAATGAGCATCGTTAAAAAGGCACGAAGCTTATTACTCTTTAACGAATCAGTTGCAATTTTTATATTTTCAGAAAACAATAATGCCATGCTGTAAAGATAATCAAAACACGCTTTAATTGTAGATTAATCCAATAAAGGATAAAACAGGTTGTAAGCGGTAAATAGTTTTATAAAACGTGATTTATTTTATTTTTTAGGAGCTGTTTCCTGCTTTCCGTTTCAATCTTTTTTATGTTTTAAAAAACATAAAAAAGGATTTTCACTACAATCAGGGCTAGGCTATACAGGTTAATCTTCGTGCCCTTTTCCTTGTTTAATTTTTTGTTGCAAGTATAATTCTTCTTCTTTTTGCATGGCTATTTTTAATGAATCACTAATATCATGTTGACCAATTTTTTCTAAGTTTGGTTTTCCTGCATTAACCCAAGCCGTATACCAAATGCTTCCAACCATAATAATACTTTGTTTCATACGTCTTTCAACTTGACCTTTAATTAATAAGTCGTAACGGTTGGTGTATTCTTTAGAATACACTTTCATCAATACATTTCCTCTGTTTTCATAGGCGTATTTTTGATCTTTTGGAAATTCCTGATTTAATGTGGCTTCAAATTTTAAGACACTGTCAACTGCCATGTGACTATCGTAAACGGTTTGCCAAGCCATTTTAATGGGCGATTCAATGTATTGAGCTCTTCCTACAAAGTAATCGTATTCTTCAGCTTTTAATTCTGGAATTCTACTTTCCCAAAAACCGTGTATGCCTCTTTGGCCTGTTAATTGTCCGTTGTAGTTTTCAGTTGTATGTAATGGAACATGTGAATCACCAATATAATGGCCTATTTCAGCGCTATATTGTAAAATGCGATCGATGTTTTCATCTTTAAATGCATTTAGTAGTTTATAGTAATGTTTTTCAATTTGCCAAGGTACAATGCCGTAAGCCATGAGTGTATCTTCCGAATATTTAGTGATGGCTGCTTTCCAAAATTTTGGGACGCTATCAAATGCATGTTCTCCATAATGATCAATGTCAATGTAATGCCTTGGAGCTTCTCCTTCTACGCTGTATCGTCTTTTATCAGGATCAACGGCATGGTCAGTTATAAATTCGATATGTTTTTTATAAAATGAAACCATCTCTGGTGGCAATGTAAAAACCGCCATACGATTGATGCGTTTGTGACCATAGAAACCCCATGATAAAACAGATTCTTTTGGAATGAGAATGAATATGAGGATGCTAATAAAACTGAGTTTTGCGAAGCGTAATAGCATAAATAAAAATGTAGTTTATTCCTATAAAAATAAAAAAACCATTTCCGATTAAGAAATGGTTTTTAAATTTAATTATGTTAAAATTAGCTTCTAAGCTTTTGCTTCTTGTGCTTTTTTAATGATTGCTTTAATGTTGTCTGTTGTAGTTGAGTTTGGTCGCTCAATTGCAGAACCAGTTGCTCTATCCCAAACTAAACTTGCTAAGACACCTAATGCGCGTGAAACGCCAAATAATACAGTGTAGAAGTCATATTCATGCATACCATAATGAACTAATAAAGCACCAGAATGAGCATCAACATTTGGCCAAGGGTTTTTGATTTTTCCAGTTGACTCTAAAATTGGAGGAGCTACTTCGTATACCATTTGAACGATTTCACAAATATTATCGTGTTTAATATATGTTTTGTAAAAATCTTGTTGTGCTGTAAAACGAGGGTCTGTTTTTCTTAAAACAGCATGTCCGTAGCCTGGAACAACTTTTCCATCAGCTAATGTTTTTTTGATGTATTCGGCAATTTGTTCTTTAGTTGGCAAACCTCCACCTAAATTCTCTTTCAATTCCATGATCCAACTCAACACTTCTTGATTTGCTAGGCCATGCAATGGACCAGCTAAACCATTCATACCTGCTGCAAAAGCTAAGTAAGGATCACTTAATGCGGAACCAACTAAATGTGTCGCATGTGCAGAAACGTTTCCACCTTCATGATCAACGTGTATAGTTAAATACAAACGCATTAAACGTTTCATATCAAAGTCTTCGTAACCCAACATATGCGCAAAGTTAGCTGCCCAATCTAATTTATGATCTGGTTCAATATGAACACCACCTTTATATTTACGACGGTAAATGTAGGCTGCAATTCTTGGTAAGCGCGCAATAAGATTCATTGAATCTTCATACACGTAATCCCAATAATCTTTTTTATTAATACCTTTTGCATAAGCTTTTGCAAATAAACTTTCTGTTTGCATAGCCATAATACCAATCACAAATTGCGTCATTGGATGAGTATCTGTTGGTAATTTTTCAATAACGTCAAAAACGTGTTTCGGAACATTACTTCTTTTTTGCCATTCGCTGGTAATAAATGTAACATCTTCTTGTGTTGGCAATTCTCCAACTAACATCAAATAGAATATGCCTTCAGGTAAAGGTTCAGTACCACCTGGAGCTTTTGGTAAAAATTTTCTTAATTCAGGAATTGAATAGCCTCTGAAACGAATTCCTTCTTCTGCATCTAACTTTGAAGTTTCTGTAACCATGCCTGTCATACCTTTCATTCCTTGGTATACTTGGGCTATAGTTATTTCTCCAATTTTTAAATCACCATGATTTTTAATAATATCTTTAATTTCTGCAGCTAAAGGCACTGCTTTTTCGCGAAACTTATCTTTTAATCTATCCATTTTTAGGGCTTTTATTTTAACCTTGTAAATTTATGCAGTGTATTGGTTTAAACAAATTTTATTTACATTATTTTTAAATTTTCTTTCTAACATTTTTTATTCTTGTAGATAAATAGTAACCTTTTACCTAAAAAAAAACCTGCTTGCATTGCAAGCAGGTTTTTTTAAAGAAAGAAATGGTTAATCTTATTGCTTAATAAGTTTACCTAATTTTACCATATTAGCATTGTTTAATACTTTAAATGTATAAATACCATTTGAAAGATTAGACATGTTAAACGTGTTTAATTCATTAGATAAAACTTCCGTTACAATTAATTTACCAATTGCATCGTAAATTTCTAAGGTTGAATTTTTAGTTAATTCTGATGATAATGTAATATTTAAAACACCAGTTGTTGGATTAGGATATACATTGACGTTATAGGCAACTTGCTCATTAATTCCAGTACAGGTGCTAACGTTTACTGTAACTACAGCTAATGAACTACACGTTGTTACATCTGTTACGTTAACTGTATAAGTTGTAGTAACTGTTGGAGAAACAGTGATAGACATCGTAGTAGCACCTGAATCCCAGGTGTAAGATGTAGCAGATGTAGAGGCCGTTAATACAGCTGAGTTACCAACACAAATTAAAGTGTTAGATGCAGATGCCGAAACGCTTGGATTAGGGTTAACAGTTACTGTACTTAAAGCAGAACCAATACAACCTGCAAGATTTGCACTTGTTACAGTATATGTTGTACTTGATGTTGGACTTACTACAGCACTTCCTCCTGTGTACGTATAAGTAGTACCACCAGTTGGAGTCATTGTAAATGAACCACCAGGACAAACAGCACCGCTATTAACCGTAATGCTTGGACCTGAAGTAACTGTTACCGATGTAGTAGCTGTATTAGAACTTACACAACCCAATGTATTTGTTCCCGTTACACTATACGTTGTAGTAGCTGTTGGGCTTACAACTGCACTTCCGCTTGAGTATGTATAAGTTGTTGCACCATTTGCAACCAATGTGTAAGAAGCACCAGGGCAAATAACACCACCTGCTAATAAAGACACAATTGGTCTTGCGTTTACAGTTACTGTACTTACTGCAGAACCAATACAACCAGATACGTTAGAACTTGTAACCGTATAAGTTGCGTTTGTTGTTGGACTTACTACCGCACTTCCTCCAGTATATGTATAAGTAGTACCTCCTGTTGGGCTCATTGTAAATGAACTTCCAGAACAAACAGCACCACTGTTTACCGTAATAGAAGGACTTGCATTAACAGCTACCGTGTAAGTTACAGGTGCACTATTTACACCACAAGCAGAACCTGTTACGGAATAAATTGATGCAGCAGAAGGCGAAACGCTTAATGGATTAGTAGAACCTAAACCAGTCCAAGTATATGTTGCAGCACCACTAGCAGTTAAGCTTGTAGTTGCGCCAGCACATATAACAGGCGTACCAGCAATTGAAATAGTTGGTGTTGGAGCTACATAGTTTGTGTATACAACGTTCATGTCAAATCCATCACCTACACCAGAGCCATCAGATGTAAATTGAACTGTAATAATCTGACCAGGCGTACTACTAAATGGTGTTATAGTTCCACCACCAGAGTTGGTATAAGAGTATAATAATGTTCCACCAGTTCCAGCACCTGCATATATTTTTAAATAATCCCAGTTTGTTTCTAGATAAGTAAAGCTACCTGAAATATTGATGACACCAGATCCGCTATTATTTAATACAGTGAATCCATTCCAATTGTTGCCATATTGACCTGTAGCGCCACCATCATCATACAATTTAGTACTTGTTCCGCAGTTAATTGTATTAGAAGTTGTAGCAGGTACGTTTGTAGAGATGCAGCTTGTACCAGTAGTGGAAACAACGTTTGTTGTATTACTTGTTGCACTTGTTGTGCATGTTGTAACTAATCTGTAAAAAGTTGTCCCAACAGTTGATGAAAATGAATATGTACTTGCTGTTGCACCAATAATGTTTGTCCATGGTCCAGAGGCACTTGAGGCACTGCTCCATTGGTAAGTTAGACCGGCACCAAAAGATAATCCTGAAGTCGTTAAATTAATAACACTGCCAGAACAATTAGCAGAACTTGAGATGGAAGTTGTGCCAGTATTTGGTGTTCCTGCGCAAACAAGAGCGGCAGTAACAGTTATACAATAATCTTCAGTTTCACCATAAGTATAAGCAGTATGTGCATAGTTTGTTGCACTTGCAACATTCTCAATATTTACAACGCGCATTCTTGTTGTTCCTAGTGTTGCAGTTATTGGTACTATAAAATTCCCGGTTACAGTTTGATTGCCATTAACACTTGCTGCCTGAGAATACACTTGTTCACCAGTATCTAACCAATCACCATCCTGATTCCAATCAACATAAATCTGAAAGAAATTATCATAAGCACCACCACAAGATGTTTGTGTTAAGCTAAAACTTACGGAGCTTAATTTTGAAACACTTGGTCCACTTATCACACCTGAATAGTTTCCGTAGCGATTTAATAAAGAGCCTAACCCAGTTGCTGCTGTTGCGCATGAAGAAGTATTACTTAATGTACCAATTGTTACGTTTGTGATTTCTTCATCACTAGTGAAAGAGGCATAATTTGCTGGGTATGTGTTACAAATACAAGGCCCTGGATTAACAACTGAATAAGAAACAACAGATGATGTTGCACTTAAAGCACTTGTAGTGCAAGTAGTAACTAATCTATAAAACGTCGTAGTAGTTGTTGATGTAGCAAAAGATGAAGTTGTACCAGTTGCAATGCTAGCCCAAGGACCTGTGCTTGCTGTCGCACTTTGCCATTGAGACGTAATACCAAGTCCTACAGTCAATCCTGCAGCTGAAAGCGTAATAGCATTGCCCGGGCAACCAACACTTGATGTAATAGCTGCAATACCATTATTTGGTGTTCCAGAGCATGGTGTTAAAGATATACCATTTAAAATAATCGAACCTGGGCAAGGACTATTTGGAGTTGGGTATATATCAATCATGATGTAATAAGTTGTTCCAGCTGTTAAAGGAATACCTGTTGTAGTTTTAGAGGACGCTGAACTTGTTACACTAGTTAAACAGGTTCCACCACTCGTAGGGCAACCTTGGTAAATCGTAATACCTGTCCAGCTTACCCCTGTATACGCTACAGTAAAACCAGATACATTTGTATTAGGAGTATAAACATAAAGAGCTTCGTTTCCTCCCATGTAGTTAACATTACCGCAAGCCGTGCCGCCTGAGCCGCCAAGTCCAGTTATATCATTAGTTGTTCCGCAAGACAAAGTAATTGCAGCAGATGGCAGGGTTAAACTTCCAGTTATAATAGTTGCATTAGGGCATGTTGTCGCCTTCGCAAAAATAGATGTCAGCATTGTTATGCTAAAAAGTAAAATTCTTGCGTCTTTCACTAAATTGTGGTACATTTTTTTCATGATGTTTTGTTTTTAATTAATAAAATAATAATTTCTACAAATTAATGTATTTTTAATACTAATATCAATTAATTTTCGACAATTTAACATTTAAGTCTATTTTATGACTTTATTTTTTAACAAAATAATCTTATAATTTATGTCAATTCTATGTATTAAAAGGAAAAGAGTGTTTTTTAATTGAAAAAACAGAAGAAATTTTATTTTAATTAACCGATGAATTAGATTAATTGGTAGAAAAATTTGATTATTTTAAATATTTTCGACTATATAGAAAGCGAATTTATTTGCTAATGATAGAAATAAAAAAACCTGCTTGCATCGCAAGCAGGTCTTTTTTTAAAGAAAAAAATCTTAGTTCTTAATCACTTTGATAGTTTGTTGTTTACCATCTTGATTTAAGTTCATAAAATATAAACCATTGTTTTGGTTTTTAAGATTGATTGTTTGTTTTCCTGCCAATACTGTTTCAGTTAAAATAACTTGACCTAAGGCATTGGTAATGGTTACTTGAGTTGTTGCATTTAAATCTAATGTTACTAATCCCGTTGTTGGATTTGGATATACATTCACGTTTAATTTAGCTGAACTCAATTGTTGGATACCAACACAGTCATTCACATTCACGGTTACGTTTGCTGTGTTTACACAACCATTTCCATCTGTTCCATCAACACTGTAGGTTGTTGTTGTAGTTGGTGTAACTGATGTTGAAGCTGTTGTTGCACTAGTGTTCCAAACATAACTTGTTGCGCCACCTGCTGTTAACGTTGCAACTTCGCCTAAACAAATTAATGTAAAGTCTGATGCTGCTGTTACAGTTGGTAAAGCATTTACAGTTACTACACAACCATTAGCATCTGTTCCTGTTACACTGTAATCAGTTGTTGCTAATGGATTAACCACATCGCTTCCTGATGAATACGTATACGTACTTGCTCCTGTTGGAACAATGGTAAAGCTTTGTCCTGCACAAATAGCTCCTGAGTTTACTGTTAGGGTTGGTAAAGCATTGACCGTTACTGTACAATAATCTTCACCTAAACATCCTACTGAGTTAACTGCAATAATCGTGTACGTTGTAGTTGTAGTTGGCGTTACTAATGCTGATCCGCTTGAATACGTGTAAGATAAAGCTCCTGTTGGACTCATCGTAAAGGTACTTCCGATACACACAGAACCACTGTTAGGGCTAAACAATAAAGTTGGATTAACTGTAATGGTAATCACTGCTAAACTTTGACAACCATCGATGTTTGAACCAGATACGGTGTAATCTGTTGTGGCTGCTGTTGGTGTTACAATAGCTGAACCACTTGAATAGGTATACGTTGCTGCACCTGTTGGTGTAATCGTCCAAGAACCTCCCGTACAAACAGCACCTGAACTTACGGTGATAACCGGTGTAATGCTTACAGTGATTGTTTGAATACTACTCGATGCACATCCAAAGGCGTTAGAACCTGTTACAGTGTAATCTGTTGTTGCCGTTGGTGTAACTACTGAACTTCCACTTGAGTAAGCATAACTAGTTGCTCCTGTTGGTGTAAAGGTAAAGCTGTTACCCGAACAAAGTGAACCTGAATTAACCGCTATGGTTGGGGTTGGATTAACAGATAAGTTTGATACCGCTGTGTTTGTACAACCTTCCGCGCTCGTTC
>JBIISW010000070.1:0-12889 GCA_044340865.1 Bacteroidia bacterium
TATTTAGTTTAGCTGGCAATGTAGCTACTTCTTGTCCGTTAACATTGTAAAATGATACACTTACAAACTCAGTAGATTTTAGTTCGTATTGTATGGTTACAGTTTCATGAAATGGATTAGGAAAAACAGACATTGAATTTGAAATAGCGTTGTTTTGTTTGATCCCAACAGGATTATTTAATAAAGGATCGGCAGCTAATAGTGCACCAATATCAATTAACTCATCACCAGGTAAATAATTTGTCCACATGAGTCCATCAAATAGCATTTCGTCGGCTGTTGATACTCCTGCATACACAGGTGTACTAACGGGGGCATCTGGATTTGCCGATGTATTATCAAAAAGATGAGTTCCTTTTAAGGTGTAGCCAGTTGGTATTTTTACCATTTTTGGAAACGTATAAAAACCTTGCCATTCAAAATTCCATTTATTTACGCGACATAACGGAATAATAGTGCTTCCATTTTGCGCATAATTAATAATACTTGTGCACACTTTATGCGAATGAGGAAAAATGGAATACACTGAAATTGGACTAGGTAAACCACCTGAAGTAGGATAATTAGCTGTGACTGTTTTTGTTGAATTTGCAGGAATATTAAAGGTCCAATTTTGAAGTGGGGTAGAGGCAATCATTTGTCTTACACCTGTTTGTCCAATTGGATAAAAGAACAATCGGATTTGTGTATTGTCTGTTTGTCCAGCTGAACCTGCTGGATAATGCATTTGTAAAACGATTTTAGAACCAGCTTTGATATTAATTCCAAATTTTGCAGGACCTGTATTTGGGAATACCGTTGGTGCGGATCCCGGCGCATAAGCACCCAAACTGAAGTCTCCACCGATAGTATAACAGCCGCCTGACAAATCTGTTGAAGTTGTGCCAAGTGTATCAACATTGATAACCGCGTGATGCACAATGGCCGGATTTCCTGGAATGATTTCGTAAGCCTTTAAAATGCGTTTTTGTAATAAGCCAGTTGGTAAAGAAAAACAAACGTATTTATCCGTTGTTGTTGCATTACTCGTATACGTTGGTATCGTTAAAATTAAATCGGGTGTTCCATTTAGTAAAGTGCTTGCATAGATTGGTGGTGCAGGCGCTAAAGTTGTATCACCCATCGTTGCTCCTGTGGCTATCCAATTTAATATTTTATTTTTTTCTGATAATGGTAAAATGCGCTCATGTGTAAATCTGGTATACGTCGTATCTGGTGGCCAAGGTGGCATTTTTTCGTTGGTGATGTTATATTGAATAATCCCTGTGTGACCTGATACAGAACCATAATAGGTTAAATACGGATAGGTTGTTCCAGCATGATGACACGAGCCACAGCGGTTAATGAAAATGGGAGCAACATCCTTGTAAACAATTTGCGCATTGAAAATACGTGTTGACAACATGATCAGACTTAAGCAGAAAAATAGTTTTTTTAACATGATTGATTTTTTTATTCAATTAAATGTAGTGAACTATTTTTTAAGCACAAAATCAGAGTGCATTTTTAACACTAGCTCTTTTAATTAAATCGTTTTATGGTCATTGAAAAAAACGAATCCTGTTTTTATTATTAATGCTTCTATTTCTTTAAAAAGTGATATTTTCTTTTTACTAGATGCTTTTACGCACAACTTATATTCAATTCGTTTTTTTTGAATTAAAAAATAATTTCTAAAAATAAAAGGAATGTTTTGAACTTCAATTGAATTTAGAATACGTTTAGCTTTTTTATGATCACCTAAATAATAAGCATTGATACCCAACATGAGTTCTACTACTTTAAAATAACCCGCTTCAATGGGAATTTCGTTTGTTGTATCATTATTAGGTTTTTGATAAGCATTACAAATTCGCAGCATGTTTTCAGCTTCCATCGGCCTATCAATGAGATGAAACGCATCACTCATAACAAATGCGAAAAATGGGAAATAATCTTTTTTTGTTTTTCGAAGTTCTTTTTCTGTTGTAAATGCCTCGTATATAAATGATTCTAACAACAGATTATTTTTTTCTAAATATGCTTGTAACAAGTTGGCCATGAGTTTACGAGCTATCACAAAGGAATGCACTTCTTTAGTTACTGGAATTGTATTAATAGCATGTAAATATTTTTTTGCTTTTTGTTTGTTTAAACTCAAAACAGCTCCAAGATGCAATAAGCACAAACTAAATAATTGAGCTTCGGTTGTTTTTTTTTCTTGATAATATTTTTTTAAACTTGTTTCGTATCCATTACATAAACCATCTATAAATGGGAATCGTTCGAAAAAAAATATTTGAGCAATTTTATTTTTAGAGAGAAATGAACTTACTTGATTTAATAATGGTAAATCATTTAGTACAAGCTCTGCAATATTTCCGCAAGCATTTTGATAGTTAAAATCATATGCCGCATGTAAATCAATGTTGTAAAAACTTTTTATGATGGTGATGTTGTCGTTTTTACTGATGTTAATTTGTTTTTTTTGCGATTGAATTAAGTCTTTGAAGCTATTGTAGCCACAATAAAGTGCAATGATTTCTAATGAATTTTTAGATGGCATCACCTTGTTATCAATAAAACCAAGCATTCGCCTTAAGGTTTGAGCACTAATGTTTAGTCCGGTTGTGTTTAATATGTGTTTGGATACATCAATGCATTCACTTGAAAAAGTAATGGGTTTTCCGTAGCGATTTTCTATAATAGGTTTAATTTTTTTCACGAGCAAAATGATGATTGCAAAGTAATTAATAATCCTAAAAAAATGACACAATGGATAAAGATGGATTTTTTGTTAGGGAAGGAGAGTGGTAATATTGAGTAGGTTAATAAAAATAAATACATTACTAAATATTTGTTAAATGAAAAATAAATTTAAGATCATACCCAATCTAAAAACCATTTTAAATGGATGTCTAATATTAATTGCTACAACTTTATTTGCTAATAGCAAATCCAATAAGCCTAAACCCTTTAATTATAATTCTAAAACTAAACTTGTTTTTATCGAAAATAATGGACAAGTGCGTGATCAAAATCATAAATCTCGACCAGATGTTTTGTTTTCTGGCACTGACGGCAAGCTTACTTTTCATTTAAAAAACAATGGTATTTCCTATCAGCTATTTAGAGTAGATACTTGGAGAAAAGAGAGTGATTTAACAAAAAATCATACTTATATTAACATGCATAATGATGAAAAAAAATTAATTCCTGACCAATCTACTATTTACCGTTTGGATATAAATTGGTTAAATGCTAATACAAATGCAGATGTAAAAAAACAAAACCCAATAGAAGGATTTAATAATTATTATTTAGAAAATTGCCCTAATGGTGCGTTGAATGTAAAAAGCTATCAACAAATACTATATCAGAATATTTATAATGGTATCGATTTAAAGTGGTACCAAAAAGATGGGCATTTAGAATATGATTATATCGTAAGTGCCGGAGCTGATTATAAAAAAATACAATTTGAAATAAGTGGGGCTGATAAAATAATTATAAATAAAAAAGGCGAATTAGTTTTTAAAACTCCTTTAGGTGATATTATTGAACAAGCGCCACTAGTAAAACAAAACGGCAAACTCTTAATATCAAAATGGGTATTAACAAAAAATGTGTTGAGTTTTGATATACAGAACATTAATTATGCCCAACCTTTTATTATTGATCCAGTGATTCGTTCTTGGGCTACTTATTATGGAGGAAATAATAATGATTATGAATATTCCTGCTCCACGGATGCAACGGGTAATGTCTACATGACAGGAATGACTTTTACTGGTGGATCGGGAAACATGATTGCAACGATTGGCAGCCATCAAGTTTCTAATGGAGGAGGATTGGATGCTTTTATAGTAAAGTTTAATAGTACAGGTATTCGCCAATGGGCTACTTATTATGGTGATTATGGTAGTGATTATGGATATGCCTGTTCAACAGACGGTTCAGGTAATGTTTATTTAGCCGGAAATAGTCAATGGTCAGGAACAGCAATAGCTACTTTAAGTAGTCATCAATCTGCACATGGAGGAGGGAATTACGATGCTTTTTTAGTAAAATTTAATAGTTCAGGTGCTCGCCAATGGAGTACTTATTATGGAGGTGCAGGAGAGGATTTTGGATACGGCTGTTCAACCGATGTTGCAGGTAATGTTTATTTGTCTGGTTCAACTTCAAGTTCGTTAACAGCCATTTCAACATTAGGGAGTCATCAATCTAATTTTGGAGGCGGTGCTGCTGACGCTTTTTTAGTAAAATTTAATAGTTTAGGTATTCGCCAGTGGGGCACATATTATGGTGGCATCGGAGACGATGGCGGTTATTCTTGTGTTAGAGATGGCAGTGGTGGCCTTTATTTGGCAGGTTCAACCTCAAGTTCAGGAACTGTTATTGCTACTCTTGGTACTCATCAATCTAATTTTGGAGGAGGTGCATACGATGCTTTTTTAGTAAAATTTAATAATTTAGGTGTTCGCCAATGGGGAACATATTATGGTGGCGCCGGATACGACAATGGTTACTCATGCGCTAGAGACGCTATCGGTAATGTTTATTTAACTGGTGGTACAGAAAGTTTAGGAACTTTTATGGCAACTATTGGAAGCCATCAGTCTGTTCTTGGAGGAGGGGCTTACGATGCTTATTTAGTAAAATTTAATAGTTCTGGTATTCGTCAATGGGGGACTTATTATGGCGGAACTGGAGATGATTATGCAGTTAAATGCACTACAGATGCTGGAAGTAATGTTTATTTGAGTGGGGTAACCTCAAGTTCATTATCAGGTATATCTACAATAGGGAGTCATCAATCAGTTTATGGAGGAGGCGTTAACGATGCTTATCTGGTAAAATTTAATAGCTCTGGTGTTCGTCAATGGGGCACATACTATGGTGGCATCGGAGATGATGCCTATACAGAACCACAATGCACTACTGACCCCAGTGATAATGTTTATTTGGCTAGCACAACTACTAGCTCCGCAGGAGCTATCACCACCTTAGGTAGTCATCAATCTACTTTTGGTGGCGGAGTTTTTGATTCTTTTTTAGTGAAATTTATTGAGTGTACTTCCCCAACAATAACTGTTAACAGTGGGTCTATTTGTATCGGACAATCTTACACAATAGTACCGTCGGGAGCTAGCACTTATACTTATTCAAGCAGTTCTGCAATTGTTTCACCAACTGCAAATACAACTTATAGTGTTATTGGCAAAGATTCAATAGGTTGTTTTGCTTCAAATACAGCTATCAGCACAGTTACGGTTAATGCTAATCCAACTGTTCTGGCTTTGGCTTCTAATTCTTTAATTTGTGTTGGCAATAATGCCGTATTATCAGCATCAAGTACAGCAACTTCTTATACTTGGAATACAGGCGCAACAACCATGTCGGTTTCTGTTTCACCAACTATTACAACAACATATTCTGTTAATGCTGCAAATATAAATGGCTGTATAGGTAATGGAACTATTACTGTTAATGTTAGTACTTGCACAGGAATTAATGAAACACATTCTAATTCCATTTCAATTTATCCTAATCCAAATAAGGGAGAATTTATCATTGAATTAAATGAAACCACTCAAGTTATTATTACTAATGTGTTAGGTAGTGTTTTATTACAATCAACTTTAAATGCTGGCAAACAAACACTTGATATTAAAAACAATGCCAATGGTATTTATTTTGTAAAATTGATTTTAGGTGATAAGCAACAAACTATTAAATTGATTAAAGAGTAATTTATTAGTTTAGTAAGAAAAAAACTGCAATTTGTATTATTTATAATTGTTTAAAAATTAATTATAAATAATATAGTTAATAGGTATAAAATTTTTTTAAAAAAGGCTAAACTTAATATAGTTTAGCTTTTTTAGTAGCTCCAGTAGGAATCGAACCTACATCAAACGTTTAGGAAACTGCAAATTTATCTTATTATGACCTTGTAACTCATTATAAATAAGCATTTTAATTTTTAGTGCAAATCGTTTGTGAGAAATTTGTGAGATATTTTTAAAAATCATGTTAAAAGTATTTTCAATTTAATCATACATACATTGTTTACAACAAGAAACGCAGTATAGGCAAGAATAGTATAGCCATCCCTTTGTTCGTATTGCTTAATGTTTTTTGCCGACATACTATTTTTTGGATTTCTTAACTGGCTTCTTTGCAGGTTTGCTTTTAGTTGGCGTAGTTTTTGCTTCTCCTTCACCTGCTTTTACTTTTGACATGATCTCATCCCAAACTTTCATAGCCAGTTGAGATTTCATTATTTCATTGAATTTTTCGTCTAGTTCAGATTCCTTGATATAATAGAAAAATAAATTTTCATCCAAAGCTTTACTAATCTTTACCAGTAATTCGGTATCTAAACTTTTCTTGTCAAATATTTTATAGGCATTCCTTAGTGTATTGTTTATTTTATTGGAAAAATCTTCAACCGACATATCCTTCTTCTTCACTAAAGTCTTGATTATATTTCCTATGTGTACACTCATGGCATAAAATTGAACAAAAAGGACAAAATACTATCGATGATTTTACGCCATTTATGTTCAATATTTTATCCATTATGGTCAATTATTTAAAATTTATCATATATTTGTGACGTTCGAATACTAATCTCTAAAAAAATAAATCTTATGAAAAGCAAGTTTAAAATCGCATTGGTTGCTGTATCTCTATTTGTTCTAGCAATCACATCCACAGGATGTAAAAAAGAAAAAGTTAAAGGATGTAAAACATCTTACGCCACAAATTTCAATTCAAGTGCCGAAGAAGATGATGGCAGTTGCACTTATGAAGCAAAAGTTATCTTTTGGCAGACACAAACTAACGCAGCAGGATGGTCTGCATTGGGAGTTACGGCTTTGTCATTTTATGTTGATGGTCAATTCATAGGGTCTTGTGCTGCAACCGAATACAATGGTTCTGTGCCGACCTGTGGAGGTAGTGGTCAGGAATCCGTAACAAAAAATCTAGGTACTTCATCATCTAAGTCATATAGTTGGAGCATCAAAGATGAAGATGGATTTGAATGGTATTCAGGAAGTATAACATTAGACGCTTCTTCATGTACAATTCAGAAGTTTAATTAATCGTTAAACCATTTGTGAATCTAATCAATTAATAACTAATTAAATAATTATGAAAAAAATTATATTTTGGGCAATAAGCGTATTATTAATAACTACAAGTTGTGCTACAATTTTCACAGGTACAAAACAAAAAGTAACCTTCAAATCAAACGCACAAGGGAAAGTTATTTGTAATTTAAAAGAAATAGGCAGTACAAATCAAGAAATAAAAGTTTATAGGCGAGATATGGTAAAATTATTTACAATAAAAGCAGAAGGATGTATTGATAAACAAATTGAGCTACCATTAAGAACCAATCCTGCATTTTTTGTAAACATTCCTTTTATCTTTACAGGCGTAGGATTATTAGGGGCATATTGGGATGTTGCTAATTCTAGTAATATAAAAACTCAAAAGATTATAGAAGTAGAAGTAGATTGTAAAACCAAAAAATAAATTTTAATAAGATAACGACTTTAAAAATCCAACTTTATAGTTGGATTTTTTTTGAAATAAAAAATATAGTTTTTCATTTAGTACCCTCAAAAGGAATCGAACCTTTATCAAAGCTTTAGGAAAGCTCTATTCTATCCATTCCGCCCTTGTTGGTGTTCTAAAAAACACAAGCCATTGCAGGTGTTATCACCTGCAAATATTAAAAAGTTAGTGTAGAACTTAATAACTCTTACATAATCTCGGTTTATCATTTAATCAAACTCATTGATATTAAAGGTTTCAGGAGATTTTATACATTTTGTTTTTTTGATAATCCACGATAAAAACCGATATCAAAAGAGAAAATTATCCACCTGTTGTTATAGCGTAATATAAAATCAGAATCACTAAAATTTATATCCTATTCATAAATAAAAAGTAAAAATATTTAATCGATTGGTGGTCGTTAGTCATACTATGAAGGTCCCGCGCCATCGGAATTACCATCGGAATTATCTTCCAAAAAAACGCCTTAAATAGTTAATTTTCAATTGATTAATTGTAAATTTAATCATCGGAAATAATATTAAATAAATCATTAAAATAATATTTTTTATCTATCTTTATATTGTGGAAAATAAACCTAAAGACGAATATTATACTTCTATAGCATCAATGGAACCTTTGTATCCCGAGGATATGAATGGGAAATTGGAAAGTTTAGCTTTAGAATTGGTTGAAAAAGCAGGGCGACTTTCGGGGGCAATGAATCCTATAACTCGACTTGCTATAGCTCGTTTTTTGAGACCCATGAATAGCTATTACTCTAATTTAATAGAAGGTCATGATACTCATCCAATTGATATAGCTAGAGCTTTGAATAACGATTATTCAGAAAATAAAATAAAAAGAAATTTACAGTTAGAGGCAAAAGCGCATATTAATGTGCACGAAACCATTTCTAAGGAATTTCTTGGAGATACGACTCTAATTCCTTGTTCTGAAAATTATTTGAAATACATACACAGAGAATTTTACAAACATTTACCCGAAGAATTTAAAAAATCAAAATCAAAAGATGATGATACTTTTAAAATTGTTGTACCAGGTGAATTTAGAGATTGTGAAGTGCAAGTAGGTAATCATATCGCCCCATATTCGGAAAGCTTAATTGCATATATGAATAGATTTGAAGATTTTTACAATCCAACAAGAAATACAAATAATTCTAAGATTAAAAGAATAATATCTATAGCTGCCTCACACCATAGATTAGCTTGGATTCACCCATTTATAGATGGGAATGGACGTGTGGTTCGTTTATATTCTGATTCCTGTTTTATGTATGAAAAAATTGACGCTTCAGGTTTGTGGTCAATTTCAAGAGGATTAGCAAGATCAAAAGAAACATACAGAGAGAAGTTAGCTAATGCTGATTTAGGAAGGTATAATGATTATGACGGCAGAGGAAATTTATCAAATAAAATGCTAGTTGAATTTTGTGTTTATTTTTTAACTACTGCCATTGATCAAATTGATTATATGTATAAAATGATTGATACAGAATCTATGATTGAACGTATTGAAAGGTTTTCGGATTTAATGGTTACTAAAAAGAAATTAAAGACTGAAGCAAAATATATTTTGATAGATGTGTTTTTAAAAGGTAAAATTTCCAAGAAGGAAGCTATGCGTATAACTAACACTTCTGATAAAACATTAAAAGGTTTAATTGATTCTTTGGTAGAATTAGGTTTAATAACAACAAAAATGGAAGGTGTAGAAATGATATATTATGTAAATTATTCTATTAAATTTTCGCCATTATTATTTCCAGGTCTTTATCCTTCTCAAAAGGAAATAGACATGATGGATTTTAATTAACTAATAAAAAATAACTTCTATTATACTTACTTTACTATAATTTTATATTCAATAGTATCTTTTTCTATATATTTAATTGGCAAACCATCTTTGTCAAAGTATAAATAATTTTTAAAATTGTTTCTTTTATCTTTAAAAAAAACATTCTCAATTACGGTTGACAAAATTTGTTCTCATCATACTTCAACTCCCTTATAATACTATCTGAATAATATGGGGTTAGTTTACATTCTGTTCTTGGCTTTGTAATTACTTTTACTAATTTGTGAGATAGATAAATAAATTTTTTAGTAGCTCCAGTAGGAATCGAACCTACATCAAACGTTTAGGAAACGCTTATTCTATCCATTGAACTATGGTGCCAATTATTAACTGTAAAGCTAATAAAAATTTGAAATTATTTTTAAAAATAAAGCCTTGTATTTTTAGTTTACAAGGCTTTAAATTATAACAATGGGTTTATTTAGGTTTTATTTTACTAAGCTCACATGGCCAATTAAATCATGGTTTTTTAATAACACATCTTTTACAGTTGCTTTCCAAACGTAGACGTCTTGCTTTGCATTTTCATAATCTCCTTTACCGTTTACACTTCCATCCCAGGCCTTGTTGATGTCGTCACTTTCAAAAATGAGGTTGCCCCAACGATCGTAAATTTGCATATTAAATTCTTTGATGCCGATGCCTGATGCTCTAAATCCATCATTGATGCCATCGCTGTTTGGTGTAAATGCATTAGGAATGTAAATTGTAAACGCTGGTTTAATATCTATTATTTTTGCGATGGAATCTCTACAACCATTTGTGTTCACTGCAATTTGCATAATGGAAACTTTTTTGGCGTAAGTTGTATTAAATGTATGATTAAAGTTTCGTGTGCTTTTAATGGTTCCATCATCAAATTTATATACAATGGTGTTAGCCCCCACGGATTGATCAGTCACTTCAATGAGTGGTTCTAATACATCAACCTGTGTTGGCGTTACATGAAATCCAGCTTGAGGTGATGGATATACGGTTACAATTTCTGGAAGCATGGTTCCGGATAGGCAACCACTATCAGAGATGGCTTTTAAGGTAACACTGTAAATGCCTGTTTGGTAGCAATGCGTTGGAAATGGACTGGTATTAATGGGACTACCATCGCCAAAATCCCACTGGTATTGATTGATACTTCCAGATGAAATGGTGCAACTGTTTGTAAAGTTAACACATAAAATGGGGCATCCGCTATTATTTTCCGCATCAAAAGAAATAACAGGCATAGCATTGATGTATACATTTTTCAGTAAGGTGTTTTTACAACCATATTGAGTTTGTACGTCGAGTTGAACAGGATAAATTCCTGCAACTGAAAAATAATGATTTGGATTTGGCGTCATAGCATCAGGTATGAAGTCGGCATTAAAATCCCAATTGGTGCTGGTAATCAATCCATCCACACTTGTTGAATTGTTAGTAAATGTAGTAGTGTTCGTTACACAGGTGGATGGCGCATAAAATTGAGCTATCGGATTGGCATGAACTAAAATCGGATGTATGATGTGATTTTCACAATGATAATTGGAAATGATTTTTAGTTTACAAAGCGTGGTTCCCCAAATTGGATATATATGAACTGGGTTTAGGGTAGAATCATCATTGGTTCCATTATTATCAAAGTCCCAAAGATATTTGTTTATTGTGCCACTACTTATAGAACTGCTATTGGTAAAGGTTGTGGCTTGATTGAAGCAAACGATGGATGAAGTAAAGTTTGGCGTTGGTTTCGTATAAACAATTGCTGTTGTTGAATATGAACTCGAACAATTGTGGTTACTTGTAATAGTTAGTAAAACGTTATGAATACCAGCTGAGCTATAAGTATGAGTTGGATTTGAAAGCAGTGAACTTGTTGAATCTCCAAACTGCCATTGATAGCTGGTAATACTTCCACTTGAAATAGTTGATGCATTTGTAAACAGTGTACCTTGTCCAAAACAAACGGTATGAGTTGTAAATGAAGCAACAGGATTTGGATAAACAGTTACACCAACTAGTTGCGTAGCGCTACAATTAAAATTAGAAATAACTGTTAGTTGCGTTGTATAATTGCCTGCAGTTAAAAAGGTGTTACTTCCATTTAGTGTGGTGTTATCAATGGTGCCATCAAAATTATAATCCCATAGATATTGAGTGATTGCTCCAGAGGAGATTGAACTGAGATTGGTGTAGGATGTTACGCTTCCTAAACAATTATTTGTTACCGATATAATCACATTGGGTATTGGATTTATGATAGCAACTTGAGTATATGTTTGGCTACAGCCTGCTAAAGACGTTACTGTTAGACTTGCATTATATGAGCCACTTGAACTGTAGATATGGTTTGGCGATGGTGATGCAGAAGATGTAGCATCTCCAAATTGCCAATTATAGGATGAAATTGTTCCACCACTTAAGCTCGATGTATTTGTAAAAGTGGTTGTATTATTCAAACAAACTGTATTTAATGTAAACGATGGAATAGGAGCAGGTTGAATGGATACAGGAATGATTGTAGTATCGATGCATCCCATGTTTGATGTGCTTATTAATGAAACGCTATAGTTTCCTAAACTTAAGTAATTATGATTTGTATTCAATACAGATGAAGCAAATCCATCTCCAAAATTCCATGATGAACTTGCAATGTACCCTACACTAATAGTACTTGTATTGGTAAATGTAAAGTTTGGTGAGCAAGCCGTTATTTGTGTTGGAGTAAAGTTAGAATTTGGTTTAGGATAGGCGATTAACGTATAAGTAAGCGTTGGTCCTGGGCAACCCGTCATAGTCGTCATATTTAAAGTATAAGTTCCAGCTAAGCCCGTGTTGATTGTTTGTCCTAATTGAAAAGTACCATTTGGTAAAGTCCACGTGTAAGTTGCAAAACCTAATGGTGCCGTTAATTGAATGCTAGACCCCGCACACAGAATGTTGTTTTGATTGATATTGAAATTGGAACAACTTCCATCAATGTAAGCGTAAGCGTAATGCCCACCTAAAGCACAATCTTGGGTCATGAATTTGATGGTTACATTTTGTCCAATGTAACTCGTTAAATCGATGCTCACATTACTCCATGGTTTATAAACAACGCCAGTACATCCCGTTGAGTTTAAAAAACCTGGGATTCCAGAACCTGCAGAAACACTGTAATACGTGCAAGGTATTTGAACACCAGAACTATCTAACATTTCAGCAACAAAGCTTGGTTGATTAGCAACAGTGTGTCCAGGATCTTCAAAAACAACGGCATACCGATACATGAAATTAGCATTTGCAGTTGTAACAAAAAATGTTTGTTCTATCCTGTCGGCAATACCATTAACAGCGTTGTTACCTAATTTCAAAGAAAAAGTTCCGCCAGGCGCTACGATAGGAAATCCTCCGCAGGGATCTAAGCCAGCTCCTGATGTTATTGTTTGTGCGCCGCCCGATGTTGCACAACATCCTAATGGATTGTACAGTGGAT
>JBIISW010000071.1:0-12845 GCA_044340865.1 Bacteroidia bacterium
GTAAACATAAATTATTCCCAACCTCAAAATAAAACGCATCACCTTTATAAGGACGAAAATATTCATTATCATGAATTATAATCCTTGCAATAATTGTTTTATATTTTTGTACATTTTTAGTCCCAAAAATACCCTCACCCATGTAAAAATCGCCTAAATAACCGTTGTTTATAGCAGCATACTGTAATAAATCACCAAGATGAGGAAATATATCAAAAAACTCTCCGGATTCAATACCATAACCTGTAGGCACGCCAGAAAAACCAGTTGTATTACATTTAAGATCGTCTTTACTTCCTACTTTAAAGCGAGAAACACTTAATTCATTAAAATAACTTAATTCTTTATTTTCATGTTTGACGTTTTCAATTAAGTAATTATTTAAAACTTTCCAGTCTTGTGCAGTAGCCACACTCCAACCAATTGGGGCAATATTTCGTGGATCAATTAATGCATATTGATTGTAAAACTTACCAATTTTTTGATATCTTCTAACGTATTGGGTGCTATAATCACTTATCTTATTTTTCCTACCATACACATTGTCATCATAAAAATAATAACACCAAGCAGGTTGTTGATTATCAAAAGCTATTTTCCATTCCTTTTGGGTTTTAACTTGTTTTATTGTATCTCCGTTTCTAAATGTTGTAACATCCAGATTTTCTTTCATCCAAATTTGATTACCCATTTTTACTTCTGGAATATTATCTTGACCTGATGATGTAAATGCGCTAAAAAATAAAATGATAGCGGAACAAATTGTTAGGATTCTTTTCATGATTTTTAATTATTAGTTAGTTGAACAAATATACTTTTTTTTAGAACGATTTAAATAAAATCGAAACGGTTATTACATTTAAAATTGTATTCTTAAACCTAATTTTCAGAAATAAACTATTTCATATTTACAAATTGCAAGGGAACTTCATAATCGCCTTGGCGACAAATAGCCATCACACCTTGCAAATCGTTGATGCTCTTGCTTGAAACTCTGATAATGTCATCCATTAATTGAGCCGTTACTTTTATTTTACTGTCTTTAATATCCTTCAATATTTTTTTAGAAACTTCTTTATCTATACCTTGTCGGACTTTAATATCCTTTTTGATAACCATGCCTGAAGGATAATGAGCCTTACTTTCATCTAAACAACGAGGATCTAAACCTTGTTTCATCATGCGACTATGAATAGCATCAATAATTGCATTTAAACGCATGTCGTGTTCGGTAACAATCGAAATGGTTAAATCTTTTTTATTCAATTCAACTTCGCTTTTAGAATCTCTAAAATCAAAGCGATTTAAAATTTCTTTTTTTGCTACATTAATTGCATTATCTAATGTTTGTGCATCTGTTTTACTGGTGATATCAAAGGAAGCCATCTTCTTATTTTTAGGGTAAATATAAAAAAAATATTAGTTATACGATCTATCATTTTGTAGCAAAATCATTTTCAATACTATTCATAACTAAAATTTAAAAATAAAAGCAATATCAATATATTTGAATATATCTAATTATAAAAACATGTTTAAAAAAATAACTTTCATAGCATTCGTTTTATTTTTTTCAAATACGATTAAAGCACAAAAATTAACTCAATTTAGTTCCGATTCAGTAAAATTTATTAAGGAATTAAACGAGTACTTTATTGAATTTTCGGCTAACAAAGAAATTGCACACGATTACATGTCGGCCTTTAGCAAAGAATGGAAATCACCAAACTTCGCTAACAATTACCGACAAGCTGTCTATAAAACGAGCAATGCCATGTTGCAACGAAAATTAAAGCCGTATCCGTTTTTTATGAATTATTTAAATACCGTGGTAAACTGTATTAAATCAGGACAAGAATCTCAGGTGTTTGAAAACTGGCAAAAATGCATTGAAAAGATATTTGCCTCAAAAAACTTAAAAAGCTTTACAAATTATTTAGAAATGAGTGAAACCATTTTTTTAAATAACGCATTTTATAATTCACCAACCTATGCTTACAAAAGCCAAACAGCCAATTTTAAATTTGAATTTGATTCAATTCCAAAAGTTATTTTCTCTGAATTTAATTTAGTGGGATTAAGTCCAAGAGGCGATTCCATTATGATTGAAAAAACAAGCGGTACGTATTACCCAACATGGGGAAAATTTATTGGTAAAGGCGGGAAATTAAATTGGAGTAAAACAGACATTAATAAAGATGTGTATGCTGATTTAAAAAACATTGTGATTGATTGTAAAACAGGAGGTTATTCAACCGATTCAGCCATTTTTTATGGTAAACAATATTTCGAAAAACCACAAATAGGTAGAGTAACAGATAAAATTATTAGTGAAAATGGAGAATCTACCTACCCTCGTTTTGATTCTTATAGTAAGCGATTGCTCGTAAAAAATATTTATCCTGATGTAGATTATGACGGTGGATTTGGGATGAGAGGAAATAAATTTGTTGGAACAGGAAATACTTCAAATCCTGCTAAAATTGTTTTTAATAGAAATAATAAAAAGTTTTTAGAAATTTCGGCGCGTTCATTTTCAATGACTAAAGAAAAAATTAATTCCAAGCCAGCCAGTGTTAAATTTTTTCTCGACAAAGATTCCATCATTCATCCTGGATTAAGTTTTGTATATCAAGTTGAAAAAAAAACAATCACGCTTTTACGAACAGAAGATGGCATAGAAAAGTCGCCTTACTTTAACACCTATCATAAAATTGATATGTATTTTGAACAGTTGGTTTGGAACATTGATGAGCCAAAAATTGAATTCAACTTTCTGCCAAATAATACGCAAGGTGAAGCTTATTTCGAATCCCAAGACTTTTTTAATAGCACGCGTTTAGATGCAATTAGAGGTTTAGAGCAAGTTAGTCCATTGCAAAAAATGAATGAATACTATACAAAAAATGGTAATCCAACTTCATTTACAGTTGTCGATTTTGCTAAATACATTAAATACTTAGCGGTAGATTTACGTCCCATTATTTTTAAGATGGCCGTATTTGGTTTAATTTATTACGATCCAGAAACAGACATCATAACTATCAGACAGCGATTTTTTGATTATACCAATAATTTAAAACACGAAAAGGACTTTGATGTTATTACGATTCATTCGATTTTACCGAATAAAACAAATGCCACAATGAGTTTGGTCAATAATTGTTATGACATAACCATCAAAGGTGTTGAAAATGTATTATTAAGCGATACTCAAAAAGTGTTTATTTTTCCAAAAAAAGACGAGCTCATTTTAAAGAAAAATAGATTGATTGAATTTGATGGCGTGGTGGCATCTGGTAAATTCGAATTTCATGGAAAGGATTTTATTTTTGATTACGATCTTTTTAAAGTGAAAATGAAAACCATTGATTCGTTACGAATTTATGTAACAGCGCGCGAGGCTGATGTTAATGGTAATTTCCCTTACAAAAGAGTACAAAGTGTTATCGAAAATTTAAATGGCGAACTAAAAATTGATGCGCCAAAAAATCATAGTGGTTGGGGTAAAGCGCCCTCATTTCCCTTGTTTCAAAGTTTTAAAGAGAGTTATACCTTTTATGATAAATACACCACCTTTAAAGGTGTTTATCGCAGAGATAAATTTTATTTTAAATTAGACCCATTTGTTGTGGATAGTTTGGACAACTTTAGAAATGAAAGTTTAATTTTTGATGGAGAATTTGTATCAGCTGGAATCTTTCCAAAATTTAGAGAAAAAATAAGTTTACAAAAAGACTACTCGCTCGGATTTATTAGAAATGCTCCGCCAGAAGGATTTCCTGTATACGGTGGGAAAGCAAAGTTTGAAAACGAAATAAAATTATCTAACAAGGGATTAAGAGCAGATGGTGTTATTAATTATGTTACTTCCACCACTCGCTCAAAAGATTTCATATTTTTTCCTGATAGTATGAACACGATGGCAAATACATTCAATAATAAAGAACAAACTGAACCTATTGAATTTGCTCAAACGCACGGCGATACCGTTTATATACATTGGTTGCCTTACAAAGACATGATGTATGCAAGCAATAAAGGAAGTGCTTTTAAAACGTATAATGGCAAATGTACCTTTAAAGGAAAATACAGATTAAGCCCCAATGAACTTCGTGGAAGTGGAACCGTGGATATGATCAAAGCTGATTTAGTTTCTTCCAATATTTTATTTAAGCAACATCAATTTTTTGCCGATACCTCTGACTTTCACATCAAAGCCGTTGAAGAAGCAGGCTTAACATTTGCATCAAACAATGTAAAAGCAACCATGGACTTAGATAAACGATTTGGTTTATTTGTCACAAACGGAAAAGGAACCATTGTTCAGTTTCCAAAAAATCAATATGTTGCCTACATGGAGCGTTTTAAATGGTTTATGGATACGGAAGAAATTCAATTAGGAGATGAAAACGTTAAACTGAAAGGTGATATTGAAAATGCAATTGACTTAGAAGGACCTGAATTTATTTCTGTTCATCCTAAACAAGATTCCTTGCGGTTCTTTGCACCTGCTGCTAAATATGATTTACGTCGTTACATCATACGAACCATCAATGTTCCATTTATTAATGTGGCCGATGCACGACTTTATCCAGATTCTGGTACGGTTATCTTGAGAAAAAATGCAGTGATGGACACCTTAAAAAATTCAATCATTTTGGCAAATACCGTTACAAAATATCACACGATTAGAAACGTAACAGCAAATATTTTTGGAAGAAAAAATTATTTAGGAAGTGGTGAATACCAGTACTTAGATGAAAACAACAAAGCTTATTTAATCAAATTCAATACGATTAAACCAGATACATCTGGACAAACCGTCTCTTCAGGTAATATTAGTGAAGAAGCCATGTTTCAATTCAATGATTATTTTAGTTTTGCAGGAAGAGTAAAACTGTTTGCCAATAATCAATTTTTAACTTACGATGGTGGAACAAAAATTGTACACAATTGCGGTAAAATTGGAAAAGCCTATTTGAAATTTAACGGAGAAATTAATCCAAAAGACATTTTAATTCCTTTACCAGAAAATACAACCGACATGAACGGTAAGCCTGTTGGTTCCGCTATTATTTTCGGACCAGACACCAATATGGTTTACTCATCTTTTGTGTCTTTACGAGGCGGAAAACGAGATTTAGATGTTATTAAAGCGTCCGGCTTTTTGGGGTATAATAAAGAAAGTGAAGAATATATTATTACCAATGCTGAAAAATTTGTTGAACAAAATTTACCAGGAAATTACATCAGTTTAAATACAACAAACTGTAAGGTATATGCTGAAGGAAAAATGGATTTAGGTGCTGACTTAGGTCAAGTAAAACTAAACACATTTGGTGTTGCTACGCATAATACCATAAATGATTCGGCAAATTTTGAGCTGATGACAACCATTGATTTTTTTATGGATAAAGGTGCGCTCAAAAAAATGTATAAAGACATGGAAGTATTTTTAAATACCTTAGAGCCGATTGACTTTAACAACGTTACGTTTACCAAAGGTGTAACAGAATTGGTAGGTAAAGAAAAAGGAGATAAAATTATGTCAGACTTAAATTTGAATGGAACGATTAAACGTTTTCCTGACGAATTTGAAAAAACATTATTAATTACGGATGTGGATTTTAAATACGATAGACCAAGTAAATCGTTTGTATCGGTTGGAAAAATAGGAATTGGCGCCATAAATAAAAATGAAATATATCGTAAAACAGCTGGCTACATTCAAATTAAAAAACAAAAAGGTGGTGATAATTTAACTATGTATTTTGAATTCGATCCAAAAACATGGTATTACTTCAGCTACTTTAAAGGTGTGATGAATGTGGTAAGTAGTAATGTGGAATTTAACAACGACATTAAAAACTTAAAACCAAAAGATAGAAAGCAAGAATTAGCAAAAGATAACAAAGGACCTTCTTATCAATTTTTACCTTGTGCGCCAAAAAAACGTGATGACTTTTTGCGCAAAATGAAAATGATAGATCCTGATGAGGAAGAAGCCAATTAAAAAACAGGAGTTAAATTTAATTTAAAATTTCAACTTCTTTTTCGTGGATGTATAATAAAATTTTAACGACCGTTTTATATCCTAATTTTAATAAGGCGTTTTTGTAATCTTGCATTTGCGAGTGGTACTTTGCAACTTGTTTTTTACCAGTTTTATAATCTATCACAATGGCTGTTTCATCGATAATTACAACTCTATCAGGGCGTAAGATGTCGCCTGTTTCGGTTACTATTTCAAACTCGTTTTTTACAACTAAATCTGGTTCGTAATAAGCACTGATTTTTTCATTCATCATTATAACAGACAAATCTGTTGTTATTAAAACAGCTTCTTGGTCTGTAATAG
This sequence comes from Bacteroidia bacterium, assembly GCA_044340865.1. Classification (GTDB taxonomy): domain Bacteria; phylum Bacteroidota; class Bacteroidia; order B-17B0; family Aurantibacillaceae; genus UBA4416. The sequence continues at coordinate 6,362 of JBIISW010000071.1, forward strand.
CTCCATTTAAAATTGATTTTTGAACAACAGAAGAAATATCATGTTTAGATTTTATTTGAGATAAAATATAATGCACTAAAATACCATATTCTCTTGCTCTTACCGATTCTTCTGAAGAATTGTAAGCACTTCCGTTTTTAATTTTAATAGGATTTTCGTCATTAAACTGTAACGACACTAATTGCAATTGGTCTAGTTTTTTTTGGACATGACCTTGATTGTCTTTAGGTGTCAATTCACCAAATTCAATTTTAGATGCCGTTGTATCATAATGCGCTTGACTTGTGGCATATTTCGATAGCCATGTGTAGGTGCTATTCGCCACATTGGTTGTTGGCTTGGGCGAAATAATATGTAAACGCTCTACGGCACGCGTAAAATTAACGTACAACATGTTTAAGCAATCCAACTTTACCATCATCAATTCCTTTTCTGCTAAATGCTTGTAAGGAGTTGTGGCAATTTTTTTCCCAATGCTTAATAAAGCAATAGGTAAATTTAAGTCATCGTTTTCTTCTTGCAATTTAACCCAAATCGGATTTGTTTTATCTGTTCTGAAATTCATGTAAGGCGTAATCACAATTGGAAACTCCAATCCTTTGGATGCATGAATGGTCATGATATTGACTGCATTGATTCCTTCTGGAATGATAACAGATGCTTTGATGGAACGTTTTTCCCACCACGTTAAAAAAGTTGAAACATTAGACGTATTGGTTTGTAAAAAAGACAATACTTCATCTAAAAAAAAGCGAATGTACTGAGGATTCTTAATGTGTAACTGCAGTGCTTTTACTATTTCAACACAACAATCGTATAAGTTAGAATTGGTGATTTTAAATTCATCAATCTTAATCCCCTGCTCTTTCAATACCATGAGCAAGGATGATTTTTTATTTAAATTGATGTACTTTAATAATTCGATGTATTTTTCTTCAGTAAAATAAGCGCTTAGATACAAGTAATTGACAACAACAGATGCCGATACTAAATCATTGTGATTTAAAATAAATTTTAAAAACGCAACCAAGGTAACAACTTCTGTGGCATTGGCTAATAATAGTGATTCGCGCGAAACTACTGGAATATTACGTTCAATTAAGAAATTAGCAACAACATTTCCATTTGAGTTTTTATTGACAATAACGCAGATATCACTGTATAAATAACCATCTGAAATAGCCTGCTGAATGTGTGATAAGACTAAATTGGTATTAACCGTGTCGCTATCATGTTCTTTGCTTAATTCAGGAAATTGAATACTGACATAACCTGCTGTTCCAGATTTATACTTTTGTTCTTGTTTATTGTAGATACGTTTAAAATCATCATTTAATAACGAAGAAGATAATTGATCAAATAAATGATTATTAAATTTTACGATTTCGGGCTGACTTCTAAAATTAGTATCTAAAAAATCTTCTTTAAAATTTCGAACCAACGAAGCTTCTCGTTCTTTTATTAATTCATTTCCTTCTGGATTGTTGATGTATGGTAAATTAACAAATTGTTCTACATTCGCGTTTCGCCAACGATAAATAGATTGTTTACCATCACCCACTACTAAATTTAAATTTCCATTTGCTAAGGCATTATCTGTTAATGGTAATAAATTTCGCCATTGCATTGCTGATGTATCTTGAAATTCATCTAACAAAAAATGTTTGTACCGATCGCCCAAGCGTTCAAAAATAAATGGCGTTGGCTCATCCGAAACGATTTGTGAAATGCGTTCATTAAATTCGGATAAGAATAACACATTTTCGTCGGATTTATAAGCATTGGTTAATTTAGCTAATTCATTCACTAAACCCATTGCATAGATGTTTTTATAAATTAAATCGTATACAGTATACTTTTGTTCGTTCTCTTTCACATAATCCAACACAACATACACTATGTCTTTTAACTGTTCGCTGATGCTGTAAATCAACTCCTTCTCACTTTGTGATGCTTTACTTGCGTGCCATACATTCGTTTCTAAAGTCTTAAAAACGGTGGGAAGGAAAATTTCTTCTTGTGCAATTTTTTCTCCTGTTTGAATTTTATTAAAAAAACTAGGAATGGTTCCACCACCCGAAAAAGCAGACAAGGGAATGTTTGTTTTTTTTATCAATTCTAATCCTTTGCTCCCTTGCTCTTTTAGAAAGAGTTGATACGATTTGATGTAGGTATTTAATTTGTGTTTAATAACTTCGAAATCAGAAATATTAAAATCACTGAATTGTTCCGTCACATCCACATCGCCTTCTTTATTAATTTCTTTCACAAAATCAAACAACAATTTTTCGGGATCCCAACTTTTATTTTCTTCTACTTGAGCTAAGGAAAACTGAACTAAATAATTGGTAATGGTTTCATCCTTTCCCAAATTACTTATTAGGGTATTGATGACTTTATTAAATACACTATCCGTGTCTGTTTCAATTTGAAAATTAAAAGGCAATTGTAAGTCAATGGCAAAGGTTCGAATGATGCGATGCGTAAAGCTATCAATAGTGCCAATTGAAAAATCAGAATAATGGTGTAGAATCGCTGTTAAAACAACCGAGGTTCGTTCTTTTAAATCCTCACGGTCAATTTCGAGTTCGGTAGCAATCAAGTTTGACAAAAAATCATTTTTATCAGTACTAATTTCTCTTAAAGCCTTAACAATTCGCCACTTCATTTCAGCAGCGGCCTTATTTGTAAACGTAATCGCTAATATGCCTTTAAACGAATTTGTTAAATGGTGCTTGTCCTTTAAAGCGAGTTTAAGGTATTCCTTTACCAGAGTAAACGTTTTACCGCTACCTGCCGACGATTTATAAACTAAAAAATTAGAGGATTGCATTAGATTATTTATAATCTAAATATAAGCACTCATTTCATTTGCTACTTTTTGTGCTTCTATAGCAGCCAAGTTTGCAAAATCTTTACCACTGCCTGCGTATATAATCGAACGCGATTGATTAACTAGTAAACCAATATCGTTTTTAATTAAACCATATTTACAAACATCAGCTAAACTTCCACCTTGAGCACCAACACCTGGTACTAATAGAAAATGAGTTGGTATAATGTCTCTCACTTCTGTCAACATATTTGCTTTTGTTGCGCCAACCACATACATCATGTTGTGGTCGTTACCCCACTCTTTTGAAACGCGTAAAACGTGTTTGTATAATGGGTCAACTTTTCCTTCATCTAATTGAAAATCGTTCGCACCTTCGTTTGATGTTAATGCTAAAAGTATCGTCCACTTGCCATCAAATTGTAAAAATGGCTTCACAGAATCGCTGCCCATATAAGGTGCCACCGTTATCGCATCAGCATGTAAACGATTAAAAAATGCTTTTGCATACATGCTTGATGTATTTCCAATATCTCCTCGTTTGGCATCAGCAATCAAAAAATGTGTTGGATAATCTGCTTTAATGTATTTAATGGTTTTTTCCATGCTGGTGAGTCCACTTAAACCATAGGCTTCAAAAAAAGCGGTGTTAGGTTTAAAGGCTACACAATAAGGAGCGGTTGCATCAATCAATTGGCGACAAAATTCAAAAATAGGATCTTCTTCATCCAATAAATGTTTTGGTATTTTTTCGATGTCTGGATCTAAGCCCACACACAAAAAGGTTTTTTTTGTTTTGATTTCCGAAATTAATTCTGCTCTTGTCATACCTTATATTCATTAATGATACAAATACAAATGTAATTTTTTTGAATAAAAATAACTATGATAAAAACACTTAATTTGGTTTTGTTTTAAACATTGACCTTAAAAAAACAAATGGCCTAAAACAAGAAAAAAAGCCTTTCAGCTTTTTTTCTTTGTGTTTTTATAAAATTTAAAAATGAGCTTATGCTGTTTGTCCTTTTAAAACAGCTGCCATTACTTTACCAATTTCTGCTGGGCTATCCACAACGTGGATACCACACTCGCGCATAATTTCCATTTTTGCTTGAGCTGTATCATCATGTCCGCCAACAATTGCACCTGCGTGACCCATTGTACGACCTTTTGGAGCTGTTTGACCTGCAATAAAACCAACAACTGGTTTTTTATTTCCGTTTGCTTTAATCCAACGAGCTGCATCCGCTTCATAGCTTCCACCAATTTCGCCAATCATAACAATCGCATCCGTTTCTGGATCGTTCATTAACAATTCAATCGCATCGCGCGTAGGCGTTCCAATAATTGGATCGCCACCAATACCAATTGCTGTACTTACTCCTAAACCAGCTTTAGCAACTTGGTCAGCAGCTTCGTATGTTAATGTTCCTGATTTTGAAACAATACCTACTCGGCCTTTAACAAATACAAATCCTGGCATGATACCAACTTTTGCTTCACCTGCCGTAATAACTCCCGGACAGTTAGGCCCGATTAAACGACATGCTTTTCCTTTTAAATATTCTTTTGTCAAAATCATATCCTTAACTGGGATACCTTCTGTAATACAAATAATAACTTTGATACCTGCATCAGCAGCTTCCATTATAGCATCAGCAGCAAATGCAGCTGGTACAAAAATAATAGATGTATCTGCTCCTGCTTTTTCTACAGCGTCTTTTACTGTATTAAAAACGGGTCTTTCTAAATGTGTTGTACCACCTTTACCTGGTGTAACTCCACCCACAACGTTAGTACCGTATTCTATCATTTGAGTAGCGTGAAAAGTACCTTCGCCACCTGTAAAACCTTGAACAATTACTTTTGAATTTTTTCCGACTAAAACGCCCATTTGTTGAAATTTTGAATGTTAATTTATGAATGTTGATTTATAAGCTCAATTTGTGGTGCCAATTTACACATAATTTTTATTTTATCGCAACAAATTCTTTTTTTATTGAATTCGATTGCATTTTCCTATGACCTTTATGATTAAGCCATATTCTTTAGATGTGGGCGTTCCCCTAAAGGGTCGGGCTATCATTTCAAGTCCTCGCTTTTCCTTCGTCAAAGCTGTGGGCTTTCCATTCTATCCCTAACGCGGGTTTAACGATGCGTTAAGGATTGCAGTGTAAATCCTTTTGCTCGCTGAGCCTGTCGAAGCGCAAAAGATTGAAACGGAAAGCCTGACCTTTAGGTAACGCCCAAAAATTGAAAACTATAATTTACTAAATAGGAATTAGGCTGAACACACAATAAATGATAACTTTGCGGTTGAAAATTAAACAATGGCAAACTACACCTTAAATAACGATACGATTGCAGCATTAGCGACACCACATGGTTTTGGTGCTATTGCAGTCATTCGTTTAAGCGGAAAAGAAGCCATTGCCATTACTGAAAGCGTATTTTTTACCAAAACATTAAAGGCAAAACCGTTACATAACAAAGCCAGTCATACCGCACATTTTGGTGTGATAGCCGATAAAGATCTTATTATTGACGAAGTACTAGTTACTCTATTTAAAGCGCCAACAACGTATACGGGCGAAGAAATTGTGGAAATATCGTGCCACGGCTCGGTATTTATACAACAACACATTTTACAACTATTATTTAAACAAGGCGCACGCCCTGCACAAGCCGGCGAATTTACCTTACGTGCTTTTTTAAACGGAAAATTAGATTTAAGCCAAGCCGAAGCTGTTGCTGATTTAATTGCGAGTAATTCGGCCTCATCGCACCAAGTGGCCATGCAACACATGCGTGGCGGATTTAGTAGTAAAATTGCTGTGTTGAGAGAAAACTTATTGAACTTTGCATCATTAATTGAATTGGAATTAGATTTTAGTGAAGAGGATGTTGAGTTTGCAGACAGAAGCGATTTAAAAAAACTAGTACACACCATCTTAACCATCATTGAAAAATTAATACTGAGTTTTGATTTGGGTAATGTGATTAAACACGGCGTACCTGTTGCCATTGTTGGGAAACCCAATGCTGGAAAATCAACTTTATTGAATGTATTGCTTGATGACGAAAGAGCCATTGTGAGCGAAATACCAGGCACCACGCGCGATACCATTGAAGATGAATTGATTATTGATGGCGTGTTATTTAGATTTATTGATACAGCAGGCTTAAGAACCACAACCGACGTGATTGAGCAAATTGGAGTAAACAAAGCCTTTGAGGTGATTAAAAAATCGGCTATTATTATTTATTTGTTTGACACACACGAATTAAGTTTGGGCGATTTGCAACAAGAACTGAAAGTGATTGAAGAACACATTGGCACTTCGCAATTGCTTGTGGTTGGTAATAAAATTGATTTTGAAAATGTAGACGCTCTGAAAAAAGAATTTAAAGCCATTGAAAACATAACATTTATATCGGCTAAAGAAAAAAATAACATAGAGGAATTAAAACAAAAATTAGTTTCTTTATTTGATACACGCACTGTAAACACCACTGATACCATTGTTACCAACTCGCGCCACGTGAGCTCACTCAACAAAGCCTTTGCGGCCTTAAGCAAAGTAAACGAAGGCCTTGCAACCAACATACAAAGCGATTTTTTAGCCTTAGACATACGCTATGCCCTTGAAG
>JBIISW010000081.1:0-11611 GCA_044340865.1 Bacteroidia bacterium
AGTACCAACAGGTACTTGCGTATTAACAAAAATATTATTATTTAATGTTAAATTAGGAGCAACCGTAGTAAACAAAGCGCTACTACCAAAGCTTACAGTGTTAGTACTAGTACCAGATAAATAAACGGTATTAAATGATAATTTAGCTTGTAAACTCGTACTAGTAGAAGCAATGTTAATACCGTGAACTGCATTAGAAGAGTTAGATGAAGGCGTTTTTAAATCCCCAATAAAATTATTATATATGTTAACGATATTACCACCAGCAATATGAATTCCGGCAACAATTCCTGTGGGTCCTGTTGATGTTAAGTCATATATTTTATTCTTAAAAATGGTTGGGCTACTAGTAGTATGGTAAAACCCATAAACGGTTCCACCTCCTGATAATGAATTAACCGTGTTTCCAGATACTAACCGAGATCCTGTTGTTGCTGTATTAAAATACATACCTGAAACTAAACCAGTACCAGAATGATTTAAATTATTGATTAAATTATTATTGTATGTTTCATTAGATGGAACACCAAAATTATATAATCCATAAATTGCCCCTGTACCAGTTGTTTTTAGATTTAATAAATTAGAAATTACATTATTATTATTAACAACCGTTGTTCCTGCAGTACGAATTCCATACATGGTACCACCTGTACCTGTTCCAGTAATTCTACAATTTGAAACTGTGTTGGTATTAACCGTTTGAGATATACCAGATGATGCGGAAATTGCATAAAATGATGCGCCAGATGTTCCCGTGAAGGTAAAATTACTAACTGAATTATTATTTAGATTTAAAACAGGGGTAAAGCCTGAATTGTGGATTGCATAATGAAGTCCTGAACCTGTATTTAAGGAATTTGAATAGTTTAACCCATTAACTTCATTATTTAAGATATTTACAAAAGCAGCGCTTGCCGAATTCCATATGCCATAGAATGTGCCACTCGTTGCTGAAGTATACGTACAATTAGTAACGAGATTGTTTGAAATAGAAATTGTATTGGTAACACCTGAACCCCCTGAAACGTTTTCAATAACAGAAACTTGAGACGTTGTACCTCCACCATTAATGGTTAACGTATTACTATTAATAGTAGCATTTGCAAGTATGGCAGTATTTAAATAAATACCTCTTAATGTACTAACGTGATTTACACCAGATCCAGTGTTATTATTAATGGTATTATACGAAGCATTAAAATTGTATTGCGCTAAAGTACGGATAGCGGCAGACGCATTTGTTGCTAAAGCACCACCACCATAATTAATGATTGTGTTACCAGTAGCCGCAGATGAACCACCTACATCATTACCAAAATCAGCATTTGTAAAAGGCGATACATCAGCAAAACCAATTAAAGCGATACCAATGTTACAATTTTGAATGGTATTAGAATAAAATTTATTGTTTGAGTTAGCACCTGAAGCAGCTACTGTTGAACTTAAAACTGTTGTAGCAGCTATTTTAGTTGCGTTCATCATGATGATACCAACAGAACCATCAACCATTGGAGCAGTACCAGATGCCCAGTTAATACGATTCAAAGTAACCACACAATTTGTAATGGTGTTGTTTTGACAACCATCCGTTACACTTGCTTTATACATAGCATAACCATATTCCATGGTTGCAGGGTTAGCCGTGTTTGGATCCGTGATGTTAATACCATCAATGGTTACGTAATCCGAACCAATTAATGCAAACACACCGTCTTGAACAGCAGTACCTGGTGTTCCTGTACCTCCAACATAAGCTGTGATTAAAGGATTAACACCAACACCGTTTTTTCTGAAGGTGATTGTGTTTGCAGCTGTACCTGTAGCAGTTAAAGTATAACCACCCACTGGTGCAGTTTCGGTATAACCCGCTGCAATGTTAAACGTAACGGGGCCGCTCACTCCCAAAGTGTTTAATGCGTTTACTGCTGCTGCAATAGAGGCATAAGAACCAGGCACTGTTAGAGTACCAGATAGCTGTGCTTTAGCTACTGTAATGGAGAAAAAGAACGCTCCAATTACCAAACTTTTAATTTTTATCATATTGATTTTAGTTTATTTCGCCAAACATATAAAAAAATAGTAACATTAAATTGTTAATTTATTAAATGAAATGTGTGTTTTTTTGCACTTTTTGAAGTCTTATTAACTTTATTAACAAAAATTAATATTACATATTGAAAATCAATACTTTACTATCAACACCTCATTCAGAACTTAAAATAGGAATACGATAATTGATGAAAATTTTATCAGTTTAGTAACAACTCAATGAGTGAAAATAAATTTGGATTATTCATTTATTATTATGACACAAAAAAAGAGCATCAAATTGATGCTCTTTTAAATACTTTATTGATGACATTTAATTAGATTGTAATTTCATCGATATCTTTATTAAAAAAGTGGTATTCCATGAATGAATAACTATCCGAACTAATCACTTTAATCCATTGCTTATGCTCGAAAAACCATTTCCATTGTTTACTTCTAAACAAACCACCTTGCTTCAAATAACCAGCAATATAAGGATGTACAGACAAGGTAATTTTTTTTACATTTTGTTCTTTAATGATAAAACGCAATGCATTTTGAATTTGTTCAACAAATAAAATCGTTGGTTGCACTTTACCACTTCCACTACAACTTGTGCAAGTTTCTAACACTTCCACATTTACTTCAGGGCGCAAACGTTGACGAGTAATTTGAATTAAACCGAATTTACTTGGAGGTAAAATATTATGCCTTGCTCTGTCTGATTTCATTTCCTCTTTCAAGGTATCAAACAATAATTTTCTGTTTTCAGGATTATGTAAATCAATAAAATCGATAACGATAATACCACCCATATCACGCAATCTCAATTGACGCGCCACTTCTAAAGCTGCTTCTAAATTAACTTCTAAAGCATTTTCTTCCTGCGATTTATCACTTTTTGCACGGTTCCCACTATTGACATCAATAACGTGTAATGCTTCCGTATGCTCAACCACCAGGTATGCCCCACTCTTCATGAATACCGATTTTCCAAACAATGATTTTATTTGTCGATCAATTCCGAAGTTATCAAAAATAGGAACTTTGCCGGTATAGTGTTTTAAAATATCAACTTTATCAGGAGAAATGGTTTTGATATAAGATTTTAAATCGTCGTATACTTTCTCGCTATTAACGTGAATGGCATTGAATGACGCGTTTAAAAAATCACGTAAAATAGCATTGGTGCGATCTACTTCACCAAGCAATCTAAAAGGTGGTTCAGCATTTTGCAAAGCTTTAAAACAAGTATCCCATTTAGAAATTAAATCCGCTACATCCCCTTCAATATCTGCCACCGATTTACCTTCGGCAACCGTTCGAATAATCACTCCAAAGTTTTTAGGTTTGATGCTTTGCATCAAGGATTTTAGTCTGTTTTTTTCTTCGCTACTTCTAATTTTAGAAGACACTGAGATTTTATCAGAAAACGGAATCAAAACAATGTATCGACCTGCAATGGATATTTCAGTAGTTACACGTGGTCCTTTAGAGGAAATGGGTTCTTTAGCTACTTGAACCAATACATATTGACCAGATTTTACGGCTTCATTGATTTTACCATCTTTACTGATATCACCTTCATTTTTAAAATACATTAAATTAGAAACTGTTTGTTTTTTATTACGCACAGCATCCACATATTTAAAAAGTGAATCAGCTTGCGGACCTAAATCCAAATAATGCAAGAAGGCATCTTTTTCGTAACCAACATCTATGAAAGCAGCGTTAAGGCCCGTCATCACCTTTTTTACCTTCCCCAGGTAAATATCGCCAACTGAAAATTTTAAGTTATTTTTTTCTTTATGTAATTCAATTAAACGCTTATCGTTTAATAATCCAATAACAACTTCATTTGGCGTAGAATTAATTACTAGCTCTACATTCATTTTATTATTTTTTAGTAAAACTTTATTTCGCACGTCAAACAGTTATAAAAATATAACGTTTACTTAGTTGAAATAAGTTCCAATTTTATTTAAATTTTAATACAGTCGATGAAACTAAAACTTTAGTACAAAGGACTACACTATATATAATAGCCAATACAGAAAGGATTATATAAATCTTTCTATATTGACTTAATCATAACTAAAAACAATTAGCTGAGCTAATTATTTTTTCTTATGGCGATTCTTTCTTAAACGTTTTTTACGTTTGTGAGTGGCCATTTTATGTCTTTTTCTTTTCTTTCCGCTTGGCATAATTGTATTGTTTAAAAATTTATATTCTGTTAATTATTTACTTTTTTAGTTGTTCAATGTATTTTACTACTTCTTGTTTCGCCATGGCATCATCGGTTAAACTTGCGTATTTAGTTAACATGCTGATGGTTTTATTTTTATCACCTTGTTGTTCGTATGCGTCAGCTAAATGCAAATACGCTTCAATATACATAGGATCAATTTCTAACACTTTATTAAAACGTTTAATCGCTTTATCAATTTGTCCTGACTTAACAGAAAAAAACGCGAAGGTTAATTGTAATTTAATATTCGTAGAATCGATTTTTTCAACCTCTCTCAATAAAGCAATACCTTTCATTGGATCCTTACCATTTTCTACATAGCAAGCTGCTAATTGAATTTGAGCATCTACATTCTTAGGATTTTTCTCAATAGCTTTTGAATAACAACGCATGGCTGATTGAAATAACGGTTCAATTTCAGACTCATCTTTACTAAATTTAATAGAAAAATAATACCTATCGCCTGCTTTTAAATATCCTTCCGATGATTGCACTTTATCAGCAATTTTTTCAACGAAAAAAGACGCTAAATCAGGTCGCTTTAATTGATCCCAAAAATGAATAACGGGAATAAATGACGTATCAATTTGAGATTTAGAAGCTGTTTTTAAAAGTAGGTCATATTGTTTTTTATCTTCAGCAGTTAATGAATTAACGGCTGTATTTAAAAATGAATCTAAGGTTGTTGCAACTGAAACGTTAGGCACAGGTTCTTTGCTTTCAGACTGTTTATCTGAATTTGTTTTTGGCGCAAGAAATAAAAGAACGAATACTATTAATGTCGTTAAAACTAAAGCAATTTGTGTTTTACGAGCTAGTGTCATTCAACTTGATTATTATCTAAAGGTTCGGCAACTTTCACATTGCGTTTCACTCTATCACTAAATACTTTGGCTGGTTTAAAGGCTGGAATGAAATGAGCAGGAATCACAACCGTTGTGTTTTTCGATATATTTCTTCCAATTTTCTCAGCACGTTTTTTTACAACAAATGTTCCAAAACCTCTTAAATAGACGTTTTTACCATCTGTCATAGACGTTCTAATTGATTTCATGAAGGCTTCAACCGTAGTTTGCACTACAATTTTTTCAATTCCTGTCTTTTCTGAAATTTCGTTTACTATATCAGCTTTAGTCATTTACAAAATATTTAAAATCAACGATTTAAAAATAAAAATCGGGGGTGCAAAGATATGCTTTAATTTGAATTTTAAAAATAAAAAAGGTAATAAAATGAGATTTATTTAAAAATAAATACATTTTTTAGTTGAAATAGCTCATTTGTTCAGTTTTTTTTAGAAAAACATCACCAAAAACGTTAAAACCAATAAAAACGATCATTGATGTGGGTTAATGTTTTCACTAACTTACCGTGAGGAAATTTGATTTTTATACCTCCTGTGTAGCAAACATCCATAATGTTAATGACTTTATCTTGCTTTCCAACACGCATTCTATAATCAATAAAAACACCTATTAAGTCAAATTGATGCTCGATGCCAGTTCCTAAATTTAATCCGAGCCAGTTATTCTTAATTTCACTATTCACTTGATAATATTCTTTCAAATTCAGATAATCTAATTGGCCTGTAAAAAAACCTTTGAATGTATTGTAACTAAGCCCAGCGAATGGATAGAGGAGGGTTTTATTATTCGGAAATTTAGCCATGACTTCTAAATTTAATTCGAAAGTATTTGCTTTAATATTGAACCAAGTTGGTTCGATATTAATTGGCTTGAAATGAGTATAAAGTGAAGACACTCTCACGAAATTATTCACATCGTAGGTTAAACCGGCACAGTAGCCTAATACATTATTATTATCCTTGGTATTTCGAGCTAAAAAAATAACGCTATTACTCGCACCAGCCTTCATGCTTAAATTGGTATAATCCCTTTCTTTTGGCAAAGGAATAGTCTTTACGTTTTTAGGATTCGTTACTGGCAATTTTTTTTTGTTTTGCGCACAAACTAATTGTGAAACGCTCACAAAAATTACAATTATTATTCTTATTTCTTTTATCATTTAATTGATTTTAAAAGATTGATTAACGAATGGTTGCCCCTACTTTTTCAGTATATGTTTTAATTAATTTTTGCATCACGTTTTCAATTTGCTTATCATTTAAAGTGGCATCATCGTCTTGTAAATTAAAACTTAAGGCATACGATTTTTTACCAGCTTCTAATTTATCTCCCTCGTAAATATCAAATAAATTAACTGTTTTCAATAATTTACGTTCCGTGTTAAAAGCAATTTCTTCTAATTCTTTATACGTAATTTTTTTATCTAACAAAAGTGCTAAATCGCGTCTTACTGAAGGAAATTTAGAAATGTCTTTAAACTCTAATTTTGTTTTTCCTACTAAAGAAAGCACGTTATCCCAATTAAAATCAGCATAAAACACTTCTGTATTGATATCCATTTTTTTACATATGGATTTATTTACCAAACCAAAGTTAGCTAGGTTTTTATTTTTAAATACAAATGACAAACCGTAATTAAAATCTGCATGATCCATATCAGTCACCTTAAATGGAATAGACAATTTGTGTAAAACAGCTTCTACACAAGCTTTCACGTAATTAAAATCAACTTTATTGTTTTCACCGTAAGGATTTTCAGTATACTTTCTACCAGTTAAAAATAGTGTGAGGTGTTTGGTTTCAGCATATTTAAAATCGGCATCAATGGTTTGGTAAGTTTTTCCAAATTCAAAAAACTTTAAATCTGCTTGTTTACGATTGATGTTGTATGACAAACTTTCTAAACCTCCAAATAGCATGGAATTTCGCATCACGTTTAAATCTGTACTTAATGGATTTAACACTTTTACTAATGGTGTTTCGGGATTGTAATAACTTTCTTTGGTAAGTGATAATCCCATTATTTCGTTAAAGCCACTATTTGCTAACAAATTAGCCGTTGTGTTTTCGGCGGCAGTCATTCTTTCTCTGTCTGCAAAATTGGCTGTAAATTTAATTTGCGAACTTTCTTCTACATTATTGTATCCATAAATACGCATCACTTCTTCAATCACATCCGCTTCGCGCGTAACATCTGTTTTGTATTGAGGCACCGACAATAAAAGGGTTTCACCGCCTTCTTGTTGAATGGTAATACCTAATGATGTAATAATGTGTTTAATGGTATTTTTTTCAATTTCTTTACCAATTAATTTATTGCAATTGTGGTATGAAAATGCAATTTGAAATGGTTCTAACACATTAGGATAAATATCAATTAAATCCATACTTAAAACACCGCCTGCCGTTTCGAAAATAAGTGCAGCAGCGCGTTTCAAAGCAATAATAGTCATTTCTGGATCTGTTCCACGTTCAAAACGGAAACTACTATCTGTTTTTAAACCATGTTGTTTACTTGATTTACGAACGAATGCGGGATTAAAATACGCTGATTCTAAAAATATACTTGTTGTTGATTGGCTCACACCACTTGTTAAACCACCAAAAACACCGGCCAAACACATGGGTTCAGTTTCATTACAAATTATTAAATCATTTTCAAACAAAGTGCGCTCAGTGCCATCAAGCGTTGTAAATTTAGTGCCTGCTAAACCATTTTTTACGATGATTTTTTCTCCAGTAATTTTATCAAAATCAAACGCATGCAATGGTTGTCCTAAATCATGCATAACAAAATTAGTAATGTCAACAATATTATTAATTGGACGTAAACCAATGGCTAACAAATAATTTTTTAACCAAGTTGGTGATTCTTTTACTGTAATGCCAGAAATAACCAAGCCACTGTAGCGTTGGCAAGCATCCGTATTTTCAATTGTAACGTCAATTTTATTTAAGTTACTCGCTTCTGGTAATTCAAATATATTATGCAAATGCGCTTGGTAACTATCTGTATTGTTTTTACAATTTAAAATGGCTGCTAAATCTCTGGCAACTCCATAATGCGAAGCTGCATCCGCTCTATTTGGTGTTAATCCAATTTCTAGAACTGCATCTTCTTGTAAGTTAAAAAATTGTGCTGCTGGCGTTCCAACAACTGCGTCGCTTGGTAAAATTAAAATACCATCATGACTTGCTCCTAAACCAATTTCATCTTCAGCACAAATCATTCCCTCACTAGCTTGTCCTCTAATTTTTGATTTTTTAATTTCAAATGGTTCACCTGTTGTAGGATATAATTTTGCACCAACGGTTGCTACTAATACTTTTTGTCCAGCTTCCACGTTTGGCGCACCACACACAATGTTCAACAATTCGGTTCCACCAATATTTACTTTAGTGATACTTAATTTATCAGCATCAGGATGTTTTTCTTTTTCAATAACTTCTCCAATTACAACTCCTTTTAAACCACCTTTAATCGTTTCGAAAGCTTCTATTCCTTCCACTTCTAAACCAGAAGACGTTAAGTATTCATCAATTTGTTGCGGCGTTAAATCAATATTTATAAGGGTTTTTAACCAACTGTATGATATTTTCATAGGATAAATGTATGCTTATTTAAAGACTTTAAAAATACAAAAACTAAATTATAAAATTGCCTTATATTTACACTGTGGCTCAAATAGGTAACGACATACAAATTGCTAAACAGTTTTTAGAAACGAACGAGGTTGTTGGCATTCCAACTGAAACCGTATATGGCTTAGCGGCCAGCGCTTTTAACGATAGTGCTATTGCCAAAATTTTTGAAGCCAAGAACCGTCCAACCTTTGACCCATTGATTGTTCACACACATCATATTGATGAAGTAAGGAAATTTGTTACTGATATTCATCCAAAATTATTAGCCTTAGCAGAAACATTTTGGCCGGGTCCCTTAACTCTATTATTGCCAAAGCAAAAAACTATTTCTGATTTAGTAACATCAGGTTTAGACAGAGTTGGTGTAAGAATTCCTAATCATTCATTAACCTTAGATTTATTAAAATTACTTTCATTTCCATTAGCTGCGCCAAGTGCTAATCCGTTTGGATATATTAGTCCAACCAAAGCCATGCATGTTGATAAGCAATTGGGTTCAAAAATACCTTACATATTAGATGGAGGAGCATGTGAGGTTGGGTTGGAAAGTACGATCGTTGGCGAAGAAGATGGACAAATCATCATTTATCGTTTAGGTGGTTTATCCATTTCTGATATTGAACATGTAATTGGAGACGTTACTATTGAATTAAATCAATCATCCAATCCAAAAGCGCCTGGGCAATTAAAAAGTCATTATGCTCCGAAAGTTCCTTTGTTTATTGGTGATTTAGCTGAATTAGAAAAAACACATAACGATAAAAAGATTGGCGCATTGGTATTTGGAAAATACGTTCAGTCCAATAAAAATACCATTGTAAAAAATTTATCTGTTCAAGAAAATTACACAGAAGCTGCCGTTAATTTATTTAATTATTTGCGTGAATTTGACGACATGGATATTGATGTTATTATTGCTAATTACTTACCAACTATACATTTAGGAATAGCTATTAACGACCGTTTAAAGCGTGCCGCATGGAGAATTTAATGAATGCCGTTAAATTTTAAAGCCAGCTTTTTCAGCTGCATAGGCATTAAAGGTTCCAATCGATTTTGCAATTAAAATATTCCCTCTGTTTACACAAAAAATATCACCACTCACCACAATTAATCGATTCCCTTTTTGCTCCACTTTTCCAATGCCCTGCAAATCATCGTGAATAAAAGCAGGCGATAAAAAATTTATTTTAAACTCAATGGTTGAAACAATTTTGTTTTCTTTTTCAACTACCGATAAAGCTGTAACACCTAATAAACCATCCATTAACGACGAAATAACACCACCATGAGCGGCTAAAGGAGTCGCTAAATGTTTTTGTTTGATGGATAAAAAATAATGAACCAATCCAGGTTCAATAATTTCAAAATGCATTCCAATGGTTTTACCAAAATCATTGTGTAAGTTATATTGTTCAATCAATGTCATAGTCTTATTGGTATAAAAAACAAAAACCCTTAAACAGTTATTATTTAAGGGTTTTTGATGTGGTTATAGTATTTACTTATGCTTCTTGCGCAACTTTTGGAGCCGCTGCTAAAATTTCTTCATTAGCTGCAGAAGCATATTGATCAAAGTTTTTAATGAATTGCTCTGCTAAATTTTTAGCCTTAGCATCATATGCCGCTTTATCAGCCCATGAATTACGAGGATCTAAAATTTCAGAAGGAACATCTTTACATGTTTTAGGGAATTGTAATCCAAAATAATTGGTTACTCCCATTTCTACTTTATCTAATTCTCCAGTTAAAGCAGCAGTAATTAATGCACGTGTGTAAGATAATTTAATACGACTACCTACACCGTAGCTTCCTCCTACCCAACCTGTGTTGAGTAACCATACATTTACATTTCCTTTTTTTAATTTTTCGCCTAATAACTCAGCATATTTTGTTGGGTGTAATGGTAAAAATGCTTTTCCAAAACAAGCAGAGAACGTTGTTGTTGGTTCCGTAATTCCCATTTCAGTACCTGCAACTTTAGCCGTGTAACCTGAAATAAAATTATACATCGCTTGTCCAGTTGTTAACTTAGAAATTGGAGGTAAAACGCCAAATGCATCAGCTGTTAAAAAGAAAATATTTTTTGGAACATCACCAATTGCTGGAGTAACAGCATTATCAATATAATTAGCTGGATAACTCACACGTGTATTTTCTGTACGAGAAATATCAGCGTAATTAACGGTGGTTGATCCTTCGTAATAATTAATATTTTCTAATAATGAACCAAATTTAATCGCATTAAAAATTTGAGGTTCTTTTTCAGCAGTTAAATCAACGCATTTTGCATAGCAACCACCTTCAAAGTTAAACACTGAACTATCCGCCCAACCATGTTCGTCATCACCAATTAATTTACGCGTTGGATCAGCAGATAAGGTTGTTTTTCCTGTTCCTGATAAACCAAAGAAAATAGCTGTATCGCCATCTTTACCAATGTTTGCTGAACAATGCATTGATAATACATTTTTTTCGTGTGGTAAAATGTAATTTAATACTGAGAAAATTGATTTTTTAATTTCTCCAGTATAAGCTGTACCACCAATTAAAATTGTTTTTTTAGTGAAATTAATGATGGCAAAATTATGTTGACGAGTTCCATCAATCTTTGGATTAGCCATAAAACCAGGGGCATTTAAAATAACCCAATCGTGTTTAAATGTTTTAATTTCGTCTTCTGTTGGACGTAAAAACAAATTGGATGCGAATAAATTGGCCCAAGGTGTTTCTGTTACAACACGAATATTAATGCGGAAAGTAGGATCAGCACACGCGTAAGAATCTCTAATCCAAACTTCTTTACTACCCAAAT
>JBIISW010000072.1:0-12703 GCA_044340865.1 Bacteroidia bacterium
TTCCTACAGCTTCTGTTTCTGGTGCTACTAACTACAAATGGTATGCTACACCAACTTCAACTACTGTGTTACAGTCTGGTCCTGCAAACAATTTCTCTACCTCTATTTCAGCAACTACTACGTGGTATGTATCTTCTTTTATTGGTTCTTGCGAAAGCTCACCAAGATTAGTTGTTACTCAAACCGTGAATCCAACAGATGCTATAACAGCAAGTACAAGTTCATCTAAGTTATGTGTAGGTGGTGCTAACACCCTTACATTAACGGCAACTAATACTGGTACAACTAATACGTATGCTTATACTTGGACAGCTTTACCAGCAGCAGGTAGTGGAATTGCAACGTCATTAACTGGTGCAAACGTAGTAACAACGCCAACAGCAGTATCAACTTACACGTATTTAGTAAGTGCTAACGATGGCCCTTGTAATACAGCAGCAACGGTAACAGTGGCATTAAACGATTTACCTCCAATTACCTCTTCAGCAACGCCTACGGTAATTTGCTCAGGAGCTAATGTTAATTTAAATGCTTTAACATTTGCGCCAATAGCAACTGTAACAGCAATTGGTACAAGTACTTTAACTTTTGGAACAACAATTCCAATGCCATATTATACGGGTAATTGGGGTGCTAAAAACCAGTATTTAATTAGAGCTACTGAATTAGTGGCAAGTGGTTACACACCAGGTAATATGACTAGTATTGCATTTGAATTATTTAGTTCTACAACATCTTTACCTTTAACTAACTTTAATATTGCAATTGGTTCTACAACACTAGCAGCAATGCCAGCAGTTTGGCAAACAGGTTTATCAACGGTTTATTCCGTTCCATCATATACCATAGTGCCAGCCATTAATACGCACTCGTTTACGACGCCTTTTTATTGGAATGGAACCGATAATATCATTATCGAAACTTGTTTTAATAATGCAGCTGCCAATGGTTCTCAATCTTTTAGATATAACAATCCAGGATTTCTTTCTTCGTTATATACCTACGGAAATGCAGTGGATATTTGTTCAACGCCTCCAACGAATTTTGTAACAAGTACAAGGCCTTGGATGCGTTTAGGTGGTCAAATTACAACAAACGTTACGTCTTCGATGAACTACGTTTGGAATCCGGGAGCTATCCCAACTCCAACGGCTTTAGTAAATCCAACTAACGTAACAGCAACTCCAGCAAACAGTAACTTTACGGTAACAGTTACTAACTCTGTAACAACTTGTTCTAATACGTCATCATTAGCTATTTTTGTTAACCCTCTTCCAAATACACCAGTTGTTACAAATAACACACAATGTGGTTATGGTGTGCCAACTGCTTCGGTAAGTGGTGGTGCGGGTTACTATTGGTATGCGACACCAACTTCAACAGCGGTATTGCAATCAGGAGCAGTAGCTAACTTTACAACGCCTATTTCAGCAACTACTACATGGTATGTAACATCGTTTGTAGGAGCTTGCGAAAGTAATCCTAGAGTAGCGGTAACACAAACAGTAACAGCAGCTGACCCTATTTTTGCAGCTACAAGTTCAAATAAATTATGTTTAGGTGGTGCTAATACCATTACGTTAACTGCTACCAAAACAGGAACTACAAATACGTATTCTTATTTATGGACAGCTTCACCAACAGTTGGTAGTGGAATTTCTACATCATTGTCTGGCGCCGTAGTAGCAACAACACCAACAGCAGCAGCAACATACACTTATATTGTAAACGCAACAGATGGTTTGTGTAATGCCATAACAACAGTAACGGTAGCTTTAAATAACTTACCTCCAATAGTTGCTACAGCAAACCCAACTATGGTTTGTTCTGGAAGCAACGTACTGTTAACAGCCAATGCGTATGTGCAAGGTCCGTTAGTGTCTCCTACTTATACATTGCCTCCAGCTGTAAATAGCCCATTAGCTGATGAGGATTTAGCAAATGTAACGATCATGCGAGGTACCACAACTATTTTAAATAATACAACAGCAAATAACTCATTAGTTGGTACAATTGGAACAGCAGGTCCTGTTTCGGTAACAGGTAGTTATTCTGACTTTACTGGTTATGGTCCTTATAATATGATACCAGGCGCTGTGTATACAATGTCATTAACATCAAGTACTTCTTCTCCTACTTTCTTTTATAATAATGGGTTCGGTATGTATATTGATTATAATAGAAATGGCGTATTTACAGATGCTGGTGAAGCAGTTTATAACTCAACAGTAACAATTAATGGTCCTCATACGGAATCTGCAACATTTACTGTTCCAGTAACAGCAGCTAGTGGGTATACGCGTATGCGTGTTATTTCTAACGAAGGATTAGTTACTAGTCCAACTCAAGCTATCTCTTGGGGTGAGTATGAAGAGTATACCCTAAACATTCAACTAGATTACACAGCTGTTCAAACTTGGACATGGAACCCAGGTTCAATTCCAACAAACACAGCCAATGTAGCTCCAACAAATACAACTACAGCAGCAGCAACAAGCGTGTATACTGTTTCTACTTATGATCCAGCAACTACTTGTTCTAATACTAGTACGGTAGGTGTAGTTGTTAATACAATTCCTACAGTTCCAGTAGTTTCTAACTCTGTACAATGTGGATTTGGTTTACCAACAGCTTCTATTACTGGTGGTACATCGTATAATTGGTTTACAACTCCAACGGCTACTACTGCTGTTCAAACGGGTACAAATACAACGTTTACTAATCCAATTAGTGCGAGTACAACGTGGTACGTGTCTTCTGCTAGTGCATTCTGTCAAAGTACAAGAGCAGCTGTAACACAGACTGTTATTATACCAGATGCTATTACCAGTGCGGTTAGTTCAACGTCAGCTTGTAATAATACGACTGTTACCTTAACAGCAACAAAAACAGGTACATTAAATACGTATACCTACGTTTGGACTGGA
The DNA here is from genome assembly GCA_044340865.1 of Bacteroidia bacterium. Classification (GTDB taxonomy): domain Bacteria; phylum Bacteroidota; class Bacteroidia; order B-17B0; family Aurantibacillaceae; genus UBA4416. Next base: position 2,928 of record JBIISW010000072.1, read on the forward strand.
AGTCCAGCTTCAGGAAGTGGTATTCCCACTTCAATAGCTGGTAGTTCAGTTATAATAACACCAACCGTATCTGGTACTTATGTGTACACTGTATTAGCAACAGACGCAGCTTTAGGATGTAATGCAATAAGTACAACTAGTTTAAATGTGTTGCCTTTAGTGTCGCCTCCAGTGGTAACAGCGGCACCAAACCCAGTTTGTTTTGGTAATACAACAACGTTAACGGCTAGTTTTGTAAGCAGTACACCAACGCCAACGTATGCATTGCCTCCAGCAGTAGGTATACCATTAAACGATGAGGATTTTGATAATGTAACTATTAAACAAGGAACGACTACTATTTTAAGTAATAGTACTGCAAATGGGTCGTTAGTTGGAACAATTGGTACAGCAGGTCCACTTTCAGTAGCTGGTTCTTACTCAGATTTTACAGCCTTTGGGCCTTATAATTTAGTACCAGGTTCAATATACACGTTCTCGTTATCATCTAACACATCTGGAACTTTTTTTAATAACTCGTTAGCATGTTATTTAGATTTAAATAGAAACGGAGTGTTTACAGACGCTGGTGAGTTAGTATATACGTCGCCTGCAACTATTTTAGGACCGCATACGGAGTCAACAACGTTCACTATACCATTAGGTGCAACATTAGGTACAACTCGTATGCGTGTGATGGCTTATGAAGGATTAATTTCTAGCCCAACTCAATTAATGACTTGGGGTGAATACGAAGAGTATACGATTAACATTATGCCGAATACATCTTCATTCTGGACTAATGGAACAACAGTTGTAGGAACTACAAATCCATTACCAATTGCGCCTACAGCAAACACAACGTATTTTTTCAACTCGTTTGATAATACATTAGGTTGTTCAATTGTAACACAATCAGTTGCAGTAGTTGTAGCACCAAACCCTACAATTACAGCAAATAGTGGTGTAGTTTGTGCAGGAACATCATTCTCAATAGTACCAACAGGAGCAAGTACATATACTTACTCTAGTGGTTCAGCAGTTGTTTCGCCGTCAGCATTATCAAGTTATAGTGTTGTAGGAACAAGTTCATTAGGATGTTTAAGTACAAATACAGCAGTAAGTACGGTATCTGTAAACGCCACACCAAGCATCACAGTAAATAGTGGTATCGTTTGTGCAGGTGAAACATTTACAATGGTTCCTTCAGGTGGTACATCTTATACGTATACTGGTGGATCTTCAGTAGTAAGTCCAACTACTACTACATCTTATTCAGTATCTACTACGAATACATTAGGTTGTATAGGTAATGCAGTAAGTACAGTGGTTGTAAATCCACTTCCAGTTATTGTTGTGCCAAGTGCAGCTATTTGTATCGGTAATTCATATACATTAGTGCCAACAGGAGCAACATCTTATACTTATAGTAGTGGTTCAAATGTTGTAACACCAACATCAACAACTTCTTACTCAGTATCTGGTGCTAGCTCATTTGGTTGTGTAGGTTCAGGTGTAGGAACTGTAACGGTAAACACATTGCCAACAGTAACTGCAACAACTCCTAATACATTAATTTGTAATGGCGAAATTGCTTACTTAACAGCAAATTCAACAGCTACAAACGTAATCTGGAGTACTGGTCAAACAACAAGTAATATTTCAGTAACACCAACAGTTACATCAACATACTATGTAAATGTTACAGACAACAATGGTTGTACAAGTAACTCAGCAAGTGTATTAGTAACAGTAAATGCTTGTATTGGTGTACAAGAATTAGTTTCTGATAAAGTATCTGTTTATCCAAATCCAACTACAGGTGTGTTAAATATCACATTAACTGGTGCTTTAGCTCAACATACGTCTATTGAAGTGTATGACGCGATTGGTAAATTAGTGTTAACTAAATCATTAACTAATGAAATGAATACAATTAACATTTCTAACTTAGATAATGGAATTTATTTATTCAAAATCTTAAACAACACGTCTGCTGTGAAAATCGGTAAATTAGTGAAACAATAAGATTTAATAATTATCTTACTTTAAATGGGCTGTCTGAAAAGACAGCCTATTTTTTTGCCATACAAATTGAAATTTATTTTGATAAGCTGTTTATTAAAAATAAGCTAAGAAATATTGAAAATTGATAGATATGTATATCTTAGATTAAAATTATAACCCGATGAAAAAATCAGTATTCTTTTTTACGATTGCGCTAATGGCAGCAACTTTGGTTTCATTTATAAAGCATAATGAATTGAGTTTAAATTCTACCATTCCTATGGCTTCTGAAAAAATGAAAGATGTGAGTGGAAAAATCATCAGTTTAAATGAGGTGAAGACAAAGAAAGGATTATTGGTTATTTTTTCTTGTAATACCTGTCCATACGTTAAACTAAGTGAAACACGTATCAAATTATTAACGGATTCGTGTGTTAAAAGTGGAATAGGATGTATTATTATTAATAGTAATGAAGCAGAGCGCGCAGAAGATGATAGCTTCGAGGCTATGGTGAATTACGCTGCTAAACAAAAATTTTCTTGCTACTATGCTCTAGACGTTAATTCAAAGCTAGCTGATGCTTTTGGAGCGACACGCACACCACAGTGTTTTTTATTTAACACGACGGGTTTAGTTTATAAAGGTGCCATTGATGATTACGTTAAAGACGCGACACTAGCAAAAGCACATTATTTAAACGATGCCATTGATGCATTATTAAGAAATGAATTGCCTTCTGTGCAAGAAACGAAGTCGATTGGATGCACGATTAAACGCTTGGAATAAGAACTATTTAAATAGTTCTATTTTATCCGTATAATTTATTTTAAATTTCTTTCTGATTAAAAGTTTGCCTGTTTTCAAATAGCCATCTAGTTCTAATTTGGCGTATTGGCTTGTCATGATTTCAAGGAGATTGATTGGATTTAAATTTGCATCTTCCGAGCTTAAATTAAACGCATACGTTTTTTCGCAGTGCGCATCAATGTGTACACGTTTTTGTAATTTTGCTTTTCCTAATTGAATGTTATTTAGTAAAATATTGCATTGAGAAGGATATAAAGTGAAACCAAAATCATTCGTATTTTTAATAGTGATGAAAATATCAGCTTTGATACCTTTCGCATCCATCTGATTTAATTTTACGTTTTCAATGCCAACTACTTCAACGTCTTTGATTGACCTGCAAGAATTAAATACAACTATTAATCCAAAGAAAACTAAACCAGATAGATATTTCATTCCTTTATTATTTTAAGATGGATTTTTTATAGATCGGTAATAAATCCACAAATTCTTTGACTGTTTTTTGCAAATCATATACATGACCTCTGCCACCTGCGGCATTGATATGACCTCCGCCATTAAAGTGTTTGCGGGCAAATTGATTGACATCAAAAGAACCTTTACTTCTGAAAGATATTTTTATTTTCCCTTCACCTTCACTAAAGAACGCGCAAAATTTAATCCCTTTGATGGAGAATGGATAATTGACGATTCCTTCTGTATCACCTTTTTGATGGTCAAATTTTTGTAATTCTTTTTCAGTTAATGAGATATAAGCGGTTTGAAATTCAGATAGAACAACCATTTTTTCGGTTAAGCAATAACCTAATAATTTTACTCTACTTTCACTATACGTATCGTAAATAGATGTGTGGATATCACTTGGTTTTAATCCTGTTGCTAGCAAATGAGATAAAATCAAATGAGTTTGAGGTGTTACGCTATCAAATCGAAATGACCCTGTATCTGTCATAATGCCTGTATATAAACAAGCTGCAATGGTTTTATCGATTAGTTTTTTACCACCCAAACCACATATGAATTCGTATACTAATTCACAGGTAGAGCAGGCAGCAACATCGTGATAATAAAGTGTAGCATAATCATCTGGCTGTTGATGATGATCAATGAGTATTTTTTTTGCTGTTGCTAATTTTAATACTTCGCCTAAACCTTCTAATCTTGAATAATTATTAAAATCAAGCGTAAAAATTAAATCACTTTTTTGAATAATGCTGGTTGCTTTTTTTGATTGTTTGCTATATTGAACTACTTTTTTATTTCCAGATAACCAATGCAAAAATTCTGGGTACTCATTTGGTGTAATAACAGTGACATTCTTGTTAGTTTTAATTAAGTAATTATATAGCGCTAGAGAAGAGCCCATCGCATCGCCATCAGGATTGTAATGTGTAACAATAACGATGTTATTTGATTTTTTTAATAAGGCTTTAAATTTAGGAAACGAATCTTTTTGCATGGTATAAATTTGAGTGTAAAAGTAGTATTATTATTTGGTTGTTTTAAGAGCTATCCGTTGAAAAAAAAGTCTTGTAATGGAGAAAAAACTGTCTTTAAAAAATAGAATTTGTAATAACCACAAAAAGTGTATCTTTGCACTCTAAAAAAAAGAAAATGGCAGGAAATATTACTTTCACAATGATTAAGCCCGATGGTGTTGAGGCTAATAATATCGGACCAATTTTGGCTAAAATTAACCAATCTGGTTTTAAAATTGTAGCAATGAAATACATGAAATTAAGTGTAGAAACAGCTGGGAAATTTTATGAAGTTCATAAAGAGCGTCCTTTTTATGGAGAATTAGTGAGTTACATGAGTAGCGGACCAATTGTTGCAGCTATTTTACAAAAAGATAATGCTGTTGCAGAATACCGCACGCTTATTGGAGCAACAGATCCTACCAAAGCAGAAGAAGGAACTATTCGTAAATTATTTGCTAAATCAATTGCTGCTAATGCAGTTCATGGTTCTGATAGTGATGAAAATGCACAAATAGAATCTAATTTTTTCTTTTCTCAGATAGAGCGTTTCTAATCAAAGATAAGTTATTTGTAAAAAAAATCCTGATAAATTTTATCAGGATTTTTTTTGTTTTTTAGTTTAGGTATCTCATTTTAATATGTGGTATATCATCTTCTAAATAGGAAGTTCCTTCTGTTTTAAATCCTAGTTCTGTGTAAAATTTTTCTAAATACAATTGTGCAGATATAACGATTTCGTTTGTATTAAAATGAAGACATGTTTCAGAAATAGCAAATTCCATTAGTAATTTCCCAAATCCTAAATACCTTGTATTTAATCGCGTTAAAACCCGCCCAATTCCTGCTTCTTTATGGTAATAACCCTTTGGAAGTAATCTTGCATAAGCAACTAGTTCATCATCCTGAAAACCTAAGACATGCAAAGCACCAACATCATAATCATCAATATCTAAATACACACAGTTTTGCTCAACCACAAACACTTCAGAACGTAGCTTTAATAGGTGATACAATTCTAAATTTGATAGGGCATCAAATGACTTTGTTTTAAATTGAACCATGTTAATAATTATTAATGGATAATAAGACTAAGGTGCAAGCAATTTCTGTTTCTATGCCATTTGTTTGAGCAATGGCTATTAATTCAGAGTTTTCAGTACCTGGGTTAAAAATTAGGCGTTTTGGTTTTAAGGATAAAATATATTCATACCATTGTGGCTGATTTTCGGGGCCAATGTATAATGTAATTGTATCAATATCTAATAACTCGGGCTTCGTATTGATAATTTCTAATCCATTGATAGTCCCTTTTTTTATGCCAATAGGGTAAACAGTATGTTTATGATTTTGCAAACTAATAGTGGCTTTATAACTATATCTATCTGCATTTGGAGAGGCTCCAATAACAACGGTTGGTTTATTCTTCCACATAATTTAAATCTTTATGAAATGTTTCTTCTAAAAAATAGAGGGCTATAAAGCCAAGACTAATAATAATAATGCCGGTAATAATGGTAGCTTGTAATTTGTCAACACAAAAAACAGAAATGATTGTATCTAATAATAATGAAATTAAAATAGTTGAACCTCTGACAAAGTTTGGTGCAGTCGTAGTTGCTGTTGCGCGGATATTGGTTCCAAATAATTCGGAAGCTGTGCTGATAAAAACAGCCCAGTAACCAGTAGCAAAACCAATAAATCCAACAATGCTGTAAAATGTGGATACGGAATTACCTCCATATACAAAGTATAACACGTTGCCAACAATAGTTAACGATAAAAATAGTGCAAATGTTTTTTTTCTTGATTTTAAAATCTGACTAATTAATCCTGATGCAATATCCCCAACCGTTATACCTGCATAAGCCCACATAATGGATTTTCCAGCCGAAATAGCTTTTGGAGCTAAGCCTAATTTTTCGCTCAACTCTGGCGAAAATAAAACTAAGGTTCCCATAACATACCACACAGGAACGGTTACAAAAATGATAGATAAATATTTGATGGTGTTTTTTTTACTTGAAAATAATTGAAGGAAATTCCCCTTTTTAATAGTTGTATCTGTTTTAATTGTATGAAACATGCCTGATTCAAAAACACCAATTCGTAATACCAATAATGCAAGTCCCATGGCGCCACCCAAATAAAATGAATGTCTCCAATTCGTAATAAAATCTCCCATAAAACCAGCAACGACTGCACCAAATACGCCAACGGTTGCAACAATCATGGTGCCATATCCACGTTTTTCTTTACTCATACTTTCGCTGACAAGTGTAATACCTGCACCTAATTCACCAGCTAAGCCAAATCCTGAAATGAATCTTAATACCATGTAAGTATCAGTATTTTCAACCATTCCATTTAAAATATTTGCAATCGAATACACTAAAATAGATCCAAAAAGAACAGAGAGTCTTCCTTTTTTGTCACCTAAAATGCCCCAAAAAATACCACCAACAAGCATTCCAAACATTTGCCAATTCAACAATAGTTTACCATAAGTGGCATTTAAAATTTTTAATGATGCTGCTGAAATTCCAGGAAATTGTAGTGGTAATATCGTATTTAAGCTATCTGTTCGCTCAACGCCAAATAATAGTAAGTCATAAATATCTACGAAGTAGCCTAACGCTGCTACAATAATCAATTTGTTCAGATTTTTGTTTATCGTTGGATTTGACATCATTTGTTTTTAATTATCTAATAATTCTTTGAGCGGTATTCCAGTTGTTCCATTTGGAAATGATATGTGTAACATGGAAGAGATAGTAGGGGCAATATCAACGATGTTTACTTTATTAACGGTAGAACCATGTTTAATGTTCATTCCATAAAACAATAAGGGAACGTGCGTGTCGTAGCTATAAGACGCTCCGTGGGTTGTTCCTTTTGAATGGTATTCCATCCAAGCTGGATTATATGAAAAGGCAACGTTTCCACTTCTTACATGATTATATCCTTTTTGGATGAGTGATTTAAAACTTCCTTCAGTAAAATTTTCATATTTTAAAACATCTGATGGATAGGCTTCCGACACACCTTTTATCGTTAATAAGAAATTGGCAATATCATGCTCAACTTTAGATTTATTTAAACCTAAGGCGGATAATTTAGTTTCATTTAAAAATACTTGTTGATTTACGATACCCTTTACCAAACTATCACTAAATTGGGTGTAGCAAAATGATTTAATCTTAGTAGTTAATTCCTTTTCATTCATATAGCCACCAGGAATTTTCATATCGATTAAATGGGCTGGTACATCACAAGCACCATGATCAGCAGTTAAAAAAATAATTACATTTTCTTTTCCAATGTTGCCATCAATGTATTTCAATAACTCTTCTAAGTCTTTATCTAATCGTAAATACACATCTTCAATTTCGACACTGCGTGGCCCATATGAATGGCCAACATAATCGGTGGATGAAAAACTGATGCATAACATATCGGTTTCTTTGTTTTTACCTAATTGTTCAGCTTTTAAACAAGCCATTGCTAAATCTTTGGTAATACTATTTCCGAAAGGTGTAGCTTTTAAAATTTCAAAATTATTTTTTTCTAATTGTGCTTTATAATTATACGGAAAAATGGCGGTGTCTTTTTTATTAGGCGCTTGCTCGTAATTATTATTGTCACTGATACTTTCTACATAATTAGTTATCGGATATAAGGTATTCCATCCTTTGGCCAAATATTTTTTAGGTAATTGCAAATCATTAAAATCATTGAGCCAAATTGGTAACGCATTTAAATAATGAGAACTTGAAATGAATTTCCCTACACTTCCATCAAACCAAAAGGCTGCATTAGCGCTATGTCCAGCAGGTAAAATGGAACTTCTATCTTTTAATGAGATCGCAAACACTTTTGAACGCTGGTTCGAGTTTATTTTTAATTCATCACCAATGGTGGTCGTTAACATTTTTTTTGGCGACATCAATCCTGCTTTACTATCTGATCCGATAGTTTTGGCATTCTTGTCATCTGTACAATAAACCACGGCATTTGTTTCTTTATCATACCAATCGTTGGCAATGATGCCATGCGTTGCAGGACTTGTTCCAGTATAAATACTAGCATGACCAGGTCCAGTGTATGTTGGCACATAATTGAAATGAGCATTTTTAAAAAAATAACCTTCTTGAATTAATTTCTTAAAACCTCCATTTCCAAATTTATCCCAATAACGGTAAATGTAATCTTGTCGCATTTGATCAACAACAATTCCAACCACTAATTTGGGTTGCTTTAGTTTAGTTTGTTTTTGTTGTGCTTTCGAAAAATGTGAAACAACAAATAATAAATAAATTAAATATTTCATGGTAATGGATTAGTTAATCTAATGATTGAAAAACGGAGTTATTACTGACGAATTCAGGAACAATATCTTTCATTTTAGATACAATAAGCGCATTATTTTGTGTATTAAAGAGTAATATCAATTCATTAATAAATGAATTGATGTCATCAAATTGATAAGCTCTTACTTTACCAATCAATATTTGCTTATGATGAGTAGGTAAAGAATTCTCATCACTGGATAATAATTCTTCATATAATTTTTCACCTGGTCGTAATCCAGTGTATATTATTTTAATGTCTTTATTTTCAGTTAAGCCTGATAGCTTAATCATTTTTCGAGCTAAATCAACGATTTTAACCGATTGCCCCATATCAAAAACGAAAATTTCGCCACCTTTACCCATGCAACCAGCTTCTAATACCAATTGACATGATTCAGGTATAGTCATAAAAAAGCGTGTAATATCAGGGTGCGTAATGGTTATTGGTCCGCCCAATTCAATTTGTTTTTTAAAACGAGGAATCACAGATCCATTAGAACCTAATACATTACCAAAACGAGTTGTAATAAATTTTGTTGCTGATGTTGTGCCTAAACATTGAATATAAATTTCGGCAATGCGTTTTGAGGCGCCCATGACATTGGTTGGATTAACTGCTTTGTCGGTGGATATCATCACAAATTTTTCAACATGAAACTGAGATGATAAGTCTGCCATGTTTTTGGTACCTAATACATTTGTAAGTATTGATTCAGAAGGATTGTCCTCCATCATTGGAACATGTTTGTATGCCGCTGCATGAAATACAATCTCAGGTTTAAATGTTTTAAAAACATTAGTAAGTCTGTCTTTGTTTCGAACATCAGCAATCACTACTTCATGTAGTTGAGATTGTAAGGTTTCTTTAAATTCTAAATCTAATTCGTGCAGAGGACTTTCAGCTTGATCTACCAAGAGTAATAATTTTGGTTTAAATTTCAAACATTGTCTTGCTAGTTCGCTTCCAATAGAACCAGCTGCTCCAGTAATTAAAATGATTTTATTATTTAATTGATGGTTAATTTCATCGGTATTTAGTTGAATAGGTTCGCGTTCGAGAAGTTCTTCAATGTTAATGCTTTTTATTTGATTGAAACTTAATTCTCCATTAATCCATTTAGCAACAGGAGGTACATTGAGCACTTTTACATT
>JBIISW010000073.1:0-12642 GCA_044340865.1 Bacteroidia bacterium
GAGTTTTATATTTTTCGAATTTCATCAATTGGGTTTAGCATGCATAGAAATTGTATTGATGTGGTTTTCGATTTTATATATGATTGTAGTATTTTATAAAATGAATAAATTGGCTGCATTGATTAATATTCCATATTTATTGTGGGTAAGTTTTGCGAGTGTATTAACGTTCACTATTTGTTTTTTAAATTAAGTGAAAACATTTTTAACTGCTAAATGGCAAAATTTAATCATGGTTAACTATGAAATTAATCCAAGTTATCTCTTACCTTATTTACCAAATGGTGTTGAACTCGACTATTTTCAAGGAAAAACATACATTAGCTTAGTGGGATTTTTATTTAAAGATTCAAAAATTTTTAATGTTCCGATTCCATTTTTAGGAACGTTTGAAGAGGTTAATTTACGTTTTTATGTCATAAGAAAAGTTGGAAATTCAATAAGACGTGGTGTTGTTTTTATCAATGAAACGGTACCTAACAAAACAGTAGCCTTTGTTGCTAATAAATTATACAAAGAACATTATACATCAGTTCCTACAAAACATGAATGGCAAATTAATAAGGACGGAAAAAGAATTGAATATAATTGGTTTATTAATAAAAAATGGTTTAGCATGAAAGTCAGTGCGAATGCAACTTCCCATAAAATGAAACCAGGAAGTATTGAATCATTTATTTTTGAGCATTATTTTGGTTTTACTAAATTAGATGAGCATCAAAGCATTGAATATAAAGTTAATCATCCTAGCTGGGAAATACATGACATTCAAAATTATCAAGTGGATTGTAATTTTTCTGAATTTTATGGAGAGAATTTTGGTATACTTAATTCAACGAAACCACATTCTGTTATGCTAGCGGAAGGTTCTGATGTTAGTATAGATTGGATACGCAAACGTTTTTGAAATATAGTATTTACGTAACTATCTAAATTAAACTTTTAGTCTATCAATTTGTTAATCGTATATGAAAGGAGTCAAAAAAGAAAATTTACCGTCAAAAATTTGTTCTGTTTGCAATAAGCCATTTGTTTGGAGAAAAAAATGGGAAAAGAATTGGTTGGATGTAAAATACTGTAGCGATAGATGTCGAAATACTAATGGAAAAAAATAGTCAAAAAACATTACGTTTAATTTTGGGTGACCAACTTAATATAAATCATTCTTGGTTTAATAAAGTTGAAGCACACGTTACTTATGTAATGATGGAAGTAAGAACAGAAACTGATTACGCAAACCATCACATTCAAAAAGTGCTCGGCATTTTTGCCGCCATGCAAGCTTTTTCAAAAGAACTCCAGCAGAGAAAACACAATGTAATTTATTTCAATTTAAATGATAAAACTAATTTACAAAGCTTCGAAAAAAATTGTAACGAGTTAATCGTTAAACATAAGTTTTTGCAATTCGAATATCAAATGCCAGATGAATACAGGGTAGACGAGCATTTAAAATCATTTTGTTTATCATTGCAAATTCCATTTAATGTTTTTGACACGGAACATTTTTACAGCAAACGCAATGAATTAGGCGATTTATTTGAAGGAAAAAAAACATACCTCATGGAAACGTTTTACCGTTATATGAGAAAAAAACATCATGTTTTAATTGTAGATGGCGATAAACCGTTACATGGGAAATGGAATTTTGACGAAGACAACAGGCAAAAATTACCTAAAGCACATCGCGTTATTTCACCGTTATTATTTTCAAATGATGTAACAGAGATTGAAAAAGAAATAAAAAAAACAAACATTAAAACAATTGGGGTTGTAAATGCCAAATCTTTTTTATGGCCCATCAATAGAATTCAGTCTTTACAATTAATGGATTTTTTTATGAAAGAGTGTCTTCCTTTGTTTGGGACATTTCAAGATGCAATGGCTCCTGAAGAATGGTCTGTGTATCATTCACGTTTATCATTTTCAATGAATGTTAAATTGATATCACCTCAAGAAGTTGTCAATAAAGCAATCGAAGAATATCAAAAAAGACCAGAGGAAATTGAGTATAATCAATTAGAAGGATTTGTGCGACAGATAATTGGTTGGCGAGAATACATGCGTGGTATTTATTGGCTTAAAATGCCCCAATACGCTTCTTTAAATTATTTTGAACATTCTGAAAAATTGCCTGCCTGGTTTTGGACTGGAAAAACAAAAATGAATTGTATGAAACAAGCTATTGATCAGTCTTTGACATTTGCTTATGCTCATCACATACAAAGGCTTATGATAACAGGTAATTTCGCGCTTTTAGCGGGTGTTGATCCCACAGAGGTTGATAAATGGTATTTAGGTATTTACATGGATGCCTTTGAATGGGTTGAAATTACTAACACAAGAGGCATGAGTCAATTTGCTGACGGCGGAATTGTTGGATCAAAACCCTATGTTAGTTCTGCTACTTATATAAATAAAATGAGTTCGTATTGTTCAGGATGTTTTTATGATAAAGCAAAAAAAACCGGTGATAAAGCCTGCCCGTTTAATAGTTTGTATTGGAATTTTTATGACAAACACGAATCCAAATTATCTGGCAATCCAAGAATTGGGATGATGTACAATGTATGGAGAAAAATGCAACCAAATGTGAAAGCTGACTTGTTGCAACAAGCTGATTATTATTTAAAGCACATTAATGAATTATAATTGAAACCTATGAAAACATCCATTGTTTGGTTTAAAACAGATTTACGTTTGCATGACAATGAAACACTTGTTCATGCTATTGAGCAGAGCGATAGTATTATTCCAGTTTATTGTTTCGATGACAATCATTTCAAAACAACTGAATTTGGATTCCAAAAAACAGGAAATTTCAGAGCGAATTTCTTGTTAGAATCTTTAATCGATTTAGATAATAGTTTACGCCAAATAGGATCTGGATTAATAATTGCTAAAGGAAAGCCTGAAGTTGAATTAATAAAACTTGTTCAGAAATTCAATGTACAAAAAGTGTTTAGTAAAAAAGAAGTGGCTTATGAAGAAATTCAAACGCAAGATTTAGTTGAAAAGGAATTGTGGAAAGTACACTGTACACTTGAAACATTTAGTACTAGCACGTTGTATCATGCACAAGATTTACCCTTTGCCTTAAAGGATATTCCAGATATTTTCACAAATTTCAGAAAGCATATTGAAAAAGAATCCTCAATACGTTCCGTTTTTGAAAAACCTAAATCTATCTCATCTCCAAAAATGGATTCAATAGTTTTACCAAGCTTATCTCAATTAGGTTTACCACTTTTTGATAAAGATTGTCGTGCAGCAATTGATTTTAAAGGTGGTGAGACGGAAGGATTTAACCGATTGAAAGCTTATTTTTTCGATACTCAAGCCATTTCTAATTATAAGGAAACACGCAATGGGATGATTGGTGAAAATTATTCAACCAAATTTTCACCATGGTTGGCTTTGGGTTGTTTGTCTCCCCGAGAAATATATTATGAATTAAAAAAATATGAATCCATTTATGGTGCAAACGATTCAACTTATTGGTTACAATTTGAATTATTATGGAGAGATTATTTTAGATTCATGATGAAGAAATATAAGCACCATTGTTTTTTAGAATTCGGAATTAATGAAGCAAAAATAGAATCAGCAAAACATAATAGTCTGCTCTTTGATAAATGGAAAAGTGGTGAAACGGGTATTGAATTTATAGATGCAAATATGAATGAATTGAATTCCACCGGATTTATGAGTAATCGTGGAAGACAAAATGTGGCTAGTTATTTTTGTAACCAGTTGCAATTAGATTGGCGTTATGGAGCAGCTTATTTTGAGCAGCAACTCATTGATTATGACGTTTGCAGTAATTGGGGCAATTGGGCTTATTTGGCTGGTGTTGGTAATGATCCGAGAGGAAAACGAGAGTTTAATATTGAGAAACAGGCAAATGATTATGATAAATTAAAAACATACAGAAAATTATGGTTGACAAAGATGTAACATGTTATTACAGCGATTTGCCTTCTCCAATGGCTTATCTAATAGAACAAGAGAAGGAAGAGGCTAAATTAAAATCTTCTAATAAATTTAGATTTGATGAAAGAGATATCAATCGGATTATTGAAATGGCATGGGAAGATCGAACGCCATTTGAAGCTATTGAATTTCAATTCGGTTTAAAAGAAAAAGACGTGATTGAATTCATGCGTTTAAACTCATTACCATCTAGTTTTAAAATGTGGAGAAAAAGAATGAAGCATCGAAAGACTAAGCACTCAGCCTTAAGAAATGGAACGGTGATTAGATTTAAATGTAATCGACAAAGAGGAACTGGTAATAAAATTTCAAAACGCTAAAATGAATAAAACGAATAGCGTTAAACCGTTAGTCTCTTGTTAATAGTAAGTCGTCAATGAGTTTTATAACGTAGTCTAATTGTTCTTCTTTTGTAATGTCAGTATTATCTATTACTACAGCGTCCTTCGCTTGAATTAATGGATTTTCTTTTCTAGTTGTATCGTCAAAATCTCGTTTTTTTAGATTTTGTTTTACATCGTCAAAAGAGTGGAATTCTCCTTTACTACTTAATTCATCTAAACGTCTTTGAGTTCTGGTATCTTCATCCGCAGTCATAAATAATTTAAGTTCAGCGTCTGGAAATACGTGAGATCCAATGTCTCTTCCATCCATAATGACACCTTTATTTTTTCCCATTTCACGTTGAAGCATAACCATTTTGATTCTTACTTCCTTAATAGAACTAATGGCACTCACATGATTTGCAACCTCCATTGTTCTGATGTCTTTCTCTACATGTTCTTCATTTAAAAAAACTTCAGATGATTTCGTTTCTGTATTATAAACAAATGATACACTTATTTTTGGAAGCGCTTCAATCAATGCTTCCATGTTTATTACAGATTGATAAATGATATTATTTCTCAAGCAATATAATGTTACCGCTCTATACATGGCTCCTGTATCAATATAATGATAATGAAGTTTCTGAGCTAATGATTTTGCTAAAGTGCTTTTCCCACAGGATGAATATCCATCTATTGCAATTGTGATTTTCGACATAATTAATTGTAAAAGTACAAATTTATTAAAGTCAAACAATCATATTGCAAGTCCTTTTGTTTCATTTTTTTAATTAATTTCGAATTGATTTTTTTTATTAAATCCAACATTGAGATTCTATAGTATATTGATATTTTTTTTATTTGGTTTTAATAGATTTTCTCTAGCAGCTGATTCTATTTCTATTTTTAAAAAACGAAAAATCGTTTTCTCTTCAGTTATCATTTCTTCTAGCGCTTCTTCATTAGTATACCTTAATAAAGAATGGTATCAAAAATACGCGACAATTCATTTCCATATTTTTGATGATCACAAAGAGTGGCTACAAATAGATAAATGTGGCCATAGCTATTCAACGTATCAAGTAACGAGGTTATTATTGGAATCTTCTAAGTGGTCTGGTTTTACCAGAAAACAACAATTTGTAGTGAGTGGAATTTCTAGTTTGTCTTATATGACAACGATAGAAATCATGGATGGATATAGTTCTGGTTGGGGTTTTAGTTGGAGTGATATGATCGCTAATGGTTTTGGTATTGGAATGGCGATGGCTCAAAAAGCATTATGGAACGATCAAAGAATTCAATTGAAATTTATGTATTATCCATCCCTATTTTCAAAATATAATCAACGTCTACTTGGCAATAATTTAAGAGAGAATATTTTAAAAGATTATAATGGACAAACCTATTGGTTGAGTATCAATCCTTCTTCTTTTATTGGTAATCAAAAACATTTTCCTAAATGGTTGAATGTTGCTATTGGCTATGGTGCGAACGGCATGGTAAATGCCCAAAATAATTCAGTCCTTACTTATGATCAATTAGGGAATCAACTAGTATTTAATCGTTATAGGCAATTTTACTTTTCTTTAGATGCAGATTTAACGAGAATTAAAACAAAATCAAAAGTTTTAAAAACCTTATTTACGTTTATAAATTGTATTAAAATACCGTTTCCAAATGTAGAATTTAGCGAGAAAAAAATTACATTTAACCCTTATTAATAGTTGTATTATGGAATTATTTAGCATCAACACAGGACATTTTAAATTGGATGGTGGCGCCATGTTTGGCGTTGTCCCAAAAAGTATTTGGCATCGATTAAATCCAGCAGATGAAAATAATATGTGTAGCTGGGCTATGCGTTGTCTATTAGTGAAAGATGGTAATCGACTCATCTTAATAGATAATGGAATGGGTAATAAACAAAATGATAAATTTTTTGGTTTTTATTTTTTACATGGAAACGACACTTTAGATTTATCATTAGCTAAGTATGGTTTCTGTAAAGACGATATTACGGATGTGTTTTTAACACATTTACATTTTGATCATTGTGGTGGAAGTATAGAATATAATGATGATCGAACAAAACTAAAACCCGCTTTTAAGAATGCAAATTATTGGTGTGCCGAAAAACATTGGGATTGGGCTGTTAATCCTAATCCTAGGGAGAAGGCTAGCTTCTTGTCTGAAAATATTTTACCTATTCAACAAAGTGGACAGTTAAAATTTATTGATACTTCAAAAGAATTCATGACTGATTTTAATATGTATGAAGCAAATGGTCATACAGAAGCTATGGTTTTACCACTTATTAAATATAAAGATACAACGATTGCTTTTATGGCTGATTTAATACCATCAACTGCCCATTTGCCGTTACCTTATGTTATGGGCTACGATGTTAGACCATTAAATACAATGAAAGAAAAAGATTATATTTTAAATGAAGCAGTTAAGAATAATTGGACTCTATTTTTTGAACACGATTCAAAAATTGAGTGTTGTAATCTTGTTCAAACAGAAAAAGGTATCAGAGCAAATCAATTATTTAATTTAAACGAACTTTAATTTTAAAAAAAAGGCTGCTTAAATAAGCAGCCTTTTTTTTATTGAATAATTAATTTCTTTGTTAGTGTGGCATCATTTATTTTTATATTTACAAAGTATATACCTTGAGATAAATGCCCGTTTTTATTGATGGTTTGCTTAACTTCTTGATTGGTTATTTCTAAATTATCTATTACTTCTAAAATTCTGCCATACAAATCTGTAATTGAAATTTCAGCGTTCTCATTATGATATAAATTGAATTTTATCTCAGATGATTTATCTGTTGGATTAGGGTACATTGATAGATTTATATTACTTTCTAATTCATTTAAACCTACAATTCCAGATAAATTAATTTGATCAATGTATATATTATTTGAACTTCCAACTGCTACATCACTTTTAAAATAAAAACGAAACTTAACACTTTGTTTCAAGTTTGGATTAGGATTTGTTGCCGCTAATAGTGAGGCAGAAATACTATGCTGTTTCCATTGCGAAGCTGTTGGATTAAAAGGTGTAGCACTGATGCCTCCTGAATTGCTTGCCATGGTTGACGCGCTTGGGTAACCAATAACATTTTGCCAAGAACCACCACAGTCTGTACTGACTTGTAATTTAAATGTGTCTGCTTGTGCAGTTGTTTTTTTTGCGTAAGCATAGTAAAATGAAAAACTTAGTCCAGTTGTATTCTGACAATTATAAACTGGTGTTTCAAAAATATCCAAATGCCCAGCCGTATTGCTTTGGCTAGCATTGTTTAGGAAAATACATTTCGGACTACCTAGTGCTCCGTTAGAATTATTTTGTGCCCAAGTGATTGAGCCAGCATTGTTGTTTTTAATAGTCATGTCCCATGGTAAACTCGAAGCTTCAAAATTTTCTGTAATTGGCGCTGTATATGGACTCCAAGAATTTAAAATAGAAACGTATGCGTTTTTATTTAAAGTATTTGTTCCATAAGGATTCGCAGCAGTTAACGATACAGAGTAAGTGCCTGGTGTATTATAGGTTACCACTTGAACTGATGACGTTGATGTAGATGGTGTTCCTCCTTCAAAAGTCCACGATGGAGAACCTGTTGTTCCATATTGACTTAAATCTGTATAAGTAATTGAATTACCTGAGCAGTTTGCAGTTTTATTTGACATTAAATTAGCCACTGGTGTACAGGTTGTTGTTGATGTAATTCCTGTAAATGCTAAGTTCGTTGCGCTCCAGAGATTACTTCTTCCTGCAGAGGCAGATGTGATAGCGCTTCTCATTTTTACAACTTGAAGTTGGGTAAACATTTTTGGGCATGAAGAGTAATCCATAAAGTTTTCCATGTTTTCTGTAGTTGAACAACCTGTAAATGGACCTGCATTTGAACCAGGGCAGGTACTAAAAAAACCTTTTGTGATCGGAGTGTCAGATACTCCATCATCTCCACATGTAACACCAGGATTATTGGTTGAGCCAAATACATGAGTTAAATTTAACCAATGGCCAATTTCATGGCTCAATGAGCGAGCTTCTGTTCCAGATGCCAGATAATCATAACGATATACAATGGCATCTGCACTAGAGCCTGGAGAACTTCCAGGTAAGTAGGTGTAACCAACAATAACGCCTCCTGTTGGCGGACATGGGGATGTTGCACTTGATATACATTTTACAATGTAAATATTTAAATATTTATTTGATGCCCAGCGGTTTGTTCCATTTCCTGAATAAGCATAGGCCGAAATATTAGTTTGACTCCAATTTGTATTAGCATCGTAATGACGAATAATTCCATTTGTGCAATTTCCATTCGGATCTTTTTTTGCTAATTGAAAGGTAATTTCTGCATCCACATAAAGCGACGAAAAAGCGGGGTTTATGGTTCCAATATCTGCCCCTAATTTTCTATAATCTTTATTTATTTGCAACATGGCAGTATTAATATCTGCATCGCTCACATTTTCTATACCACCTTGATGTAAGATGTGAAATACTACAGGAACTGTATAGACTATTGCAGCTGCTTTCCCTGTTTGAGAAGTTGAAATGGCATTTTTATATTCTAATTCCATTTCTGATTGAATTAAATTATATTTTGTTCTTAAGTTTGGATCTTTAATAAACGCTTCTTCCATGGCTTCATAAGTATTGCATGGAATTGGAAAAAGTTTAGTATTAGTTTGAGCAATAGATACTGAAAATAATGATAATGCTAGGATAGATAAAAAAGTCTGTTTCATAAATTTAATTATTTTATTTTTCTTGTTTTATTTTTTGATTTGATCTCTTTGATTTAATGCCATCATTTGTTTCATGGTTTTATCCATGCCTTCAATACTGCCATCCAAAAAGATAATATTTCCATTTCCTTGTTCTGCGAAGTTTTTAACAGCCTCAGTCCACATACTGAATAGTATGAGTGATGTATCAAGATTTGATTCTTGCATTTTTTTTGCAGCTTCTGCCATTCCATGAGCAACTTCTTCTCTAAACAAAGCAATACCTTGTCCTCTCATTTGTGCAGCTTCTTTTTCTGCTGTTGCAGAAATTTTTATAAAGTTACCTTCAGCTTCTGCGGCTTTAGTTCTAGTAATTAATAATGCTTGACCTTCATTTTCGGCAGCAGCTTTTAAATTATTACTAGCTACAACTTTGGCCATTGATCGCATCACTTCCTCATCAAATGTAATGTCATTTAGTTGTAAGTCGAGTAAATGATATCCCCATTCTTCAAGCATCACATCAAGTTGTTCTTTTACTGCCTCTACAATATCTCTTCTTAAAGATAATACTTCAGATTGTTTTTTTGTTGCTACAAAGGCTCTTACCGATCCTTCAATGGAACGGACCAAAGCTTGCATTAAGTTTTTTTCATCAACAAATTTAAAAGCTACATTTTTTATCGACTCTTCATTTTGATTAATAACGGCATACAAAAGCATAGCCGTAAAATTAACATTGGCTTGATCAATCGTAACTGCTTGAAATCCTAATTCTACACTTCTGTTTTGAATAGATATTTTTTTATATACCTTTTCAATAAATGGAATTTTCATGCTTAAACCTGGACTAAGAATACGTTTGTATTTTCCGAATACAGTTATAACAGCTACCGTTCCTTGCTGAACCGTTACAAAAGAGAGCAGAATTAAGATTAATCCTAAAACAATAATAAAAATGAAAATTGGCATAATAGGTTGTATTTTAAATTAGTTTTGTAAATTTAGTAAACCAATACAATAATCAAACTAAAATTACATGAATGGTATCAATAAAATATATTTTACCCTTGTATTTTTTATATTTTCCTTCTATTTTTTTGGACAAACTGATACGGCTAAGATTATTCTACTAAAATCAGTTATTAAGATTGACCCATTTCATTATAATGCCTACAATAAAATGGGCCTTGCAAAAATCAAAACAAATGATTTTAAAGGCGCAGAAAAAAGTATCAAGCAAGCCATCCGAATTTTGCCTGATAATGTAGAAAGTTATAAAATATTGGTCGATTTATATTTTGAAGAAAAACGGTTTTCAGAATCAAAATTATATTTAGATTCTGCGATGACTCTAGAAATAAATGACCCAGAACTTTATTATTTTCAGGCAAAACTCATGTATGTTGGTAAAAGTTATAAACCGGCTTTAGATGCTTGTTTGAAAGCAATTGATTTAAATCCATATTACATGGACGCTTTTTTTTTGAGAGGAGAAATTCGCTTTGCTATGAAAGAGTATAATTATGCAATTAAAGAAATTACAGATGGAATAAGTTTTGAACGTGCTGATTTTATTCATTATCAATCCTATAAAACAAGAGCACTAGCTCGTTTCCTTGTACATGATTATCAAAATGCTGTAAATGACTGGAATGTATATTTGAAGGCTTTTCCAGAAGATGAAGCAGGCCTTATATCCAGAGGTGCAAATAAAATAGAAGTTGGAGACAATACAGGCGCCATAATTGATTTTGATGAAGCCATTAAGATAAATGCAAATAATCCAGTAAGTTATAATTACAGAGGAGTTGCTAAGGGCGAGAATAAACAATTCATTGAAGCCATAAAAGATTTTAACACCTCAATTAAGTTAAAATTTGATTATGGCGCTGCTTATGTAAATAGAGCTGCCGTTAAATTTGCCAGCAAAGATAAACGTGGTGCTTGCGAAGATTTAAATAAAGCAGATTCTTTAGGTGATGAATTAGCAGTTAGTTTGATCGAAACATATTGTACTCATTAGTTTGGTAATTAAATGTATTAATCTGCGTATATTCGTCATCTTATTTTTTCGTTAATTTTACATACCATGAAAACAGCTGTATTTAGAAAAGCACAATTTAATTCTGCTCATCGTTTATATAATAGTAATTGGACAAATGAGAAGAACGACGAAGTTTTTGGACTTTGTAATAATCCAAATTTTCATGGACATAATTACGAGCTGATTGTAAAGTTAACAGGCGATATTGATGCTGAGACTGGCTATGTTTTTGATATGAAAATATTAAATGACATCATTAAGGAAGAAATTATAGAACGCTTTGATCATAAAAATTTAAATTTAGATACGGTAGAATTCAAAGATTTAAATCCAACGGCTGAAAATATTGCTAAAGTTATTTATGATATTTTAAGAGATAAAATTGCATACGCGTTTGAACTAGAAATTACACTTTATGAAACGCCACGTAATTACGTTGTTTATCCTGCATAAATTTAGCAACGCATAGTTAGGTTTATCAACATAATTGTTTTATTTTAGAATATTATTATTTTATATATAATGTGCCGAGTTTTTTTATTCTTACTACTATCCTGTTCTTTAAGCCTTTTCTCTCAACGAGGAAAAAATGGTTCGGTTGTAATTTCAATGGCAAATTCAATTGTAAATATATATACACCATTAACATCAAATGCAATTGCAGGAACTAAAACACTAACCGTTCAAAGTTCTTTATCATACAGTGTTGGCGATTTAATATTTATTATTCAAATGCAAGGAGCGTCTATAAATGCTGGTAAAGATTCTATTTATCCTGATCTAACAAGCTCAATACCAACCAACACAACGTTTGGAGCAGTTACTAATTATAATAATTGTGGTAATAATGAATATCATCAAATTTCATCTATTCCAAATGCTACGTCTATTGTATTAGACTGTGGTTTAAAATATAATTATGATTATTTATCGAAAGTACAGATTATTAAGGTGCCACGTTATTTGGAATTAACGTTGAATGGCTCTGGTTCTATTACTTGTCCAACTTGGAATGGGTCAATAGGTGGCATTGCAATGATTGAAACAACCAATAATTGTGTTTTAAATAGTTCACCATCTTTTAGTTTAACAGGAAAAGGCTTTAGAGGTGGAGGTTTTGAAAACGCTACAAATTTTGGTGGAAATAAATATGGTTCGATAAAGGCAAACGAAGGAGCTTATAAGGGCGAGTCCATTGCCGGTGATACAACTCGATATAAAGTTTATTCAGCTGTTTTTGGAAGAGGAGCAATTGCCAATGGTGGCGGCGGAGCTTGTGTTCATAATGGCGGTGGCGGCGGTGGCGCCAACGGTGGTAATGTTTTATCTTATGATGGTTATGGAAATCCAGTTTCTGGTTACACAACGGCATGGAATTTAGAGAGTCCTAGTTTTTCAACTCATACTTCATCTGGCGGAGGTAGAGGGGGTTACACTTTTTCAAACTCTAATGCAAACGTTAATACTGCAGCACCTGGTTCATCATCATGGGGAGCCGACAATAGAAATAATGTAG
>JBIISW010000204.1:0-3586 GCA_044340865.1 Bacteroidia bacterium
CCATCCATAGATGGAA
Source organism: Bacteroidia bacterium (assembly GCA_044340865.1). GTDB lineage: Bacteria > Bacteroidota > Bacteroidia > B-17B0 > Aurantibacillaceae > UBA4416. The sequence continues at coordinate 17 of JBIISW010000204.1, forward strand.
CTTTTGCTAATAAGGCTTTTAATTCTTCAATATCGGTTATCTCTGAAGAAATAACGCAGTTCATAGCACCTTTGTCGCGCACGTACCTTACAATGGATCTTGTATCAACATCACTAATTGCTACAATATTATCTTTTTCAAAATAATGTTGTAAAGAATCTGTCGCTCTTTTTCTAGAAAATCCATCACTGAATTTTTTACAAATCATACCGGAAATTTTGATGCTATCACTTTCAATTTCCGATTCTTCAACACCATAATTTCCAACATGTACATTATTCATAATAACGATTTGTCCGAAATAAGATGGATCTGTGAAAATTTCCTGATAGCCTGTCATACCTGTATTAAAGCATATTTCACCCGTTGTAGTACCGATTTTTCCAGCGGCTTTCCCTTCAAATACTTTGCCGTCTTCTAGTAATAAAATGGCTTTTTGTTTACTTTGGTATTTCAGTTGCATATCAATTTTAGAATGATGTTTCTAAATGTCAAAAGTGCAAATAATTTAGAGAGTTTAAAAGCGTTGTTAATAGGTTTTTAAAAACATTTTCAGATGCTTCTTTCCTTCATGGTTTTTAAATGCATAATGATTAGATTATTTTGGGCGTTGCCTTCGGCCAGGCTTTTCGTTTCAATCTTTTTTCGTTCCTCAAAAAGGATTTCCACTGCAATCCTTAACGCGAACTTATAGTTGGTTACGAAGTTTAAATTATGGATTGAAATTAATTATTTTTATAATCCTTTTAATCCCTTGAATCTCTATAATCCCTTAAATCCCTCAGTTACCTTCAATTTATTTTCTTTCTCCAATTTGTTGACGCCACATAGCATAATACAATCCTTTTTCGTTTAATAAATCTTGGTGTTTACCCGATTCAATAATAGAACCTTGTTCCAGTACAAAAATTTTATCAGCATGCATAATCGTTGATAGTCTATGTGCAATTAAAACAGTTATTTGATTTTTTTCAGAAGAAATGTCTCGTATTGTACTTGTAATTTCTTCTTCAGTAATCGAATCTAAAGCTGAAGTTGCTTCATCAAATATTAATAAATGAGGTTTTCGTAATAAAGCTCTTGCAATTGATAACCGTTGTTTTTCTCCGCCCGAAACTTTGATTCCACCTTCGCCAATAGTTGTATTAATGCCGTTTTCAGCACGTTTTAGTAAATTGCCACATGCTGCTTTCGATAAAACACTTTGTATTTCTTCATCCGTTGCATCTGGTTTCACAAATAATAAATTATCTTTTATGGTTCCCGAAAATAATTGGGCATCCTGAGTTACAAAACCAAGTTGTTGTCTTAATTCTGTTAAATCAATATCTAAAGCGTTTATATTATTATAAAGGATGGTTCCTTCTTTTGGTGTATATAATCCAACGAGCATTTTAACTAAGGTTGTTTTTCCGCTTCCTGATGGACCAACAAATGCAATGGTTTCACCAGCATTAGCTGAGAATGAAATGTTTTTAACGGCATAACTATTGGCTGTTTTATGTTTAAAAGATATAGATGAAAATTGTAAGCTATTAATTATTCCAATCTTTTTGGGATTACTTGGTTTTAATTCACTTTCTGAATGTAATAATTTTTCAAAATTGTCCATAGAAGCCTTGGTTTCATTATAGGTTGTTATAACGTTTCCTAATTCTTGTAAAGGATTAAAAATAAAAAAAGAAAAAAACATTAATGTGATTAGGTCGCCTGGTTTAATGGTTTCACTAAATACATACATGTATAAAACAAAAATTAAACACGTTCGCATTAAATGGACCGTTGTGCCTTGCATAAAACTTAAACTCCGAACAAAACGAACTTTTTTTAATTCAAGACCTAATATTTTTATGGTGGTTGTATTTAAACGATTGACTTCTTGATTCGTTAAACCTAAACTTTTAACGAGTTCAATATTACGCAATGATTCGGTTGTTGCGCCAGCCAAAACGGTTGTTTCTCCAAGTATTTGTTTTGAAACGGCTTTTATTTTTTTTCCTAAAATTGAACTTAAAATGCCAATTACAGGAACGGTAGCTAAAAATAAAGGGCCAAGTAATGGATCAATTCGCATGGCATAAACAACAACAAATATAATTCCTACAACAGATTGAAATAACATTGATATAGATAGTGTGATAAACCTTTCGCAATCTAATTTTACTTTTTGTAGTTTACCTAACGTTTCTCCACTTCGTTGATCTTCAAAGTCTTGAAAAGGTAAATCTAAAGCTTTTTTTATTCCGTCGGTGTACATTTGCGCGCCAACTCTTTGAATAATAATATTTGTAAAGTAATCCTGGAAATTTTTAGCTAATCGAGATAACATCGCTGCGCCAACAGAAAGTGATAAGAAAAATGCTAAATCTTTCATAAACCAAATTTTGTCGTGTTTATAGTCGTTAAGATTTACACCTAGTTTATTTAATAATTTTCCTGTAATGATTGAATCACAGAGCGAAAATGATTGATTAATGGCCGCTAATATTAATGCTAAGAATAAGATGCCTTTAAAGTGTTTGATGTAAGAATATAGAATTTTCATTTTTGCTGGTAATAGTATAAAAGAGCATTTTTATGCGATGCAAATTTATTAAAACTAAAACTATTAATAACGAATAGTGAATAACTAATTAAATCACCTTTAAAAACGAAATAAACTACAATTAAATTCACCCTATGAATTTTGGTATTTGTTTGTTAAGCATTATTCCTTGCCGTAAAGAACCATCAAGCACTAGCGAAATGGTAACTCAATTACTTTTTGGTGAAACGTATAGTGTCATTGAAGTAACAGAAGAATGGTTAAAGATATCGACGAGTTTCGATCATTATCCTTGTTGGATTAGCTTAAAACAGCATATTTCGATTTCAGAAAAAGATTTAAAAAATTTAGACTCAAGATTTGTTAGTTCTGAATTAGTTCAAGTAATTAGTAATGCTTCAACAAATCATGTGTTTCCAATTTCAATAGGTGCAACTTTACCAAATTTAAAAAATTCAAATCTTAGTATTGGCAAACATGCTTTTGTTTTTGAAGGATCAATTTCTAATACTTCAGTTCAAAAAAGTATTCAAGATTTAAAAGAGACTGCTTTTTTGTTTTTGAACGCTCCTTATTTATGGGGAGGGAAAAGTCCGTTTGGGATTGATTGTAGTGGATTTACACAATTAATTTTCAAATTAAATGGCTATCAAATTCCACGCGATGCGAGTCAACAAGTTGAATTGGGAACTCCTCTAAGTTTTGTGGAAGAAGCTCAAAGTGGTGATTTAGCCTTTTTTGATAATGAAGAAGGTCATATCGTTCATGTTGGAATGGTTATCGATAATCAACAAATTATTCATGCTAGTGGTTGTGTGCGGATAGATAAATTCGACCATTATGGAATATTTAATTCCGACACCAAAAAATACTCTCATATGTTAAGAGTGATAAAGCATGTGATTGGCTAAATAAAATAATTTCGAGTAAGTATTATTTCTTTTATTTCACTTCACAAGAAGTTTCACTCATTGGTACATCACCATAATTTGAATTATAATAATCTTTGCATTTTTGTTTTGCTT
>JBIISW010000206.1:0-3564 GCA_044340865.1 Bacteroidia bacterium
ATGGTTGTGTTATTGCAGAGTGGAAAAGTACAGATACATCAATCAATTAACTCCATTGTTGGGAATTCTTTTTTTGACATTTTTTTTAAATACATTACTCATTTAGGCGATGGTTTATTTGCTATCATTGTTGTTCTAATTGGTTTGTTCTTCAATGTCAAAAAATCAATGTATGTTTTAATCACTTATATTTCGGCATCATTAATTTCTACCATCATAAAAAACTACATTTATTTAGATACGTGTCGTCCTTCGTTTGCATTTCAGTATTTTGTTCGAGAACCTTTGCAACTTATTTCAGGTGTTGAGATGAATACCTTTCATTCGTTTCCAAGTGGCCATTCTACCACAGCCTTTGCCGTATTTATGTGCTTTTTGTTTATGAGCCAAAAAATAGGATATAAATTTTGTTGGTTTATTTTAGCTTTATTAGCCGCTTTTAGCAGAACCTATTTATCACAACATTGGTTGGTAGATATTTATTTTGGTTCACTAATTGGTTTTTCTTTTTCTGTATTTTTTTATTTTATGTTTTACATCAAACCCTATTCAAATACGTTGAATCATGGAATCGCTTATCTTTTAAAAAAGAAATAAATGTTTAAACTATTAAATACAGATTTTAAGGCATACGCATTTATTGCCGTTTTGAGTGGGCTTATATTTATTCCTTTTATTGGTAATATGCCATTGTTTGATTGGGATGAAATAAATTTTGCAGAATGTGCGCGGGAAATGGTTGTTTCAAATAACTATAACGATGTGCAATTGTATTTTCAGCCATTTTGGGAAAAGCCTCCTTTATTTATATGGATGCAAGCTTTAAGTATGAATGTGTTTGGCATCAATGAATTTGCGGCTCGTTTGCCTAATGCGTTATGTGGAATTGCCACTTTATTAGTGTTATTCCGCATTGGCAAATTAGTCAATGATCAACGTTTTGGTTTAACATGGGTATTTGTTTACGCTTCAACCTTGTTACCACATTTATTTTTTAAAAGTGGTATCATCGATCCATGGTTTAATTTATTTATTTTTTTATCTGTCTTTAATTTAATACGACATACCAATAATCCTGTTGGTAAAACTGGTTTCATAACCGCGATGTTAGCTGGATTTTTTTTAGGATTAGCTTTAATCACAAAGGGGCCAGCAGCTTTAATTTTAGTGGGATTAACAGTAGCTATTTTTTTTATTTACAATCGTTTCAGAAAAATTTCATCATTTAAATTTTTACTTTCTTTTCTTATATCATTCTTGTTAACAGGATTAAGTTGGTTCATGATTGAATTAGTTAAAGGAAATGGCCATGTGATTACAGAATTTATTGACTATCAAATTCGATTGTTTAAAACAGAAGACAGCGATCACGGTGGCCCGTTTATCTATCATTTTGTAGTTTTGCTTTTAGGATGTTTTCCTTCATCTGTATTTTTTATTTTAGCATTAAAAAAACAACAGACTGATACACCATTTCAAAAACATTTTAAATCGTGGATGCTGATTTTATTTTGGGTTGTCCTTATTTTATTTTCGATTGTTCAAACCAAAATCGTTCATTATTCTTCTTTATGTTATTTTCCTTTAACCTATTTAGCTACTTATTCCATCTCTAAGCTTAAGTTAAACGTTATGAACTGGAATCGTTTCATCCATTGGTTGATGATTGGCATAACCTTGATTTTAGGAATCGTATTTGTTGTCATTGGATTATTTCCTTATCTCAAAAATACGCTCATTAATAGTCAATTAATTGATGATGTGTTTGCTGTTGAAAATTTAAAAGCAGACGTTTATTGGAATGGATTTGAATGGCTTATAGGTGTTTTTTTTCTGGCAATAAGTTTGGTTTCCATCTATAAGATAAAACAAAAAAAGTTTCAATTTATGTATACTTTGTTTTTTGGTTCCTTGCTTACTGTTTACTCTTTTATCATGATCATAGCACCAAAAATTGAGCGCTATTCTCAACGTTCTTCTATCGAATTTTATAAAATGTGTGCTCAACATCATTATGAAGTTGAATCAATCGGATTTAAAAGTTATGCTACTTTATTTTATGCTCAATTTAAGCAATCCAATAAAACGAATCCTGCCTTATTAGATTACATCAAATCTAAGCAAGCAGAGTATAAAGAAAAAGGCATTGATCCTCGCGTGTCTTTTGCTTATATCTATACTAATTTTTTAATTGAAGGTCCTATCAATCATCCCGTATGCTTGGTTTCTAAAATAAACGAACTAGAAACCATTACTCAAAATCATCCAAACTTAAAATTACTGTATAAAGAAAACGGGTTTTGCTTTTTTATACGAAAAAAAGATAACCAAGTAAAATAGTCTGACTTATTAAACAAAGCTTTGACTTAAATTACACAGTGTTAAAAACTGATAAATAGTCATACTTCACTTAAGATTTAATTATCTTTATTTTTTTTACATGTCATGTCTATTTATAAGTATACGCTATTTTTTTTCTTCATTATTTTAAATACAGTCAGTTCACAAACTGATAGTTTAAGTATTCCTGTTATTAAGGAAAATTCACAAGAGGAAACTCATGTTATCAAAGGAAAAATAGTCGACGATAAAAAAACAGAACTTCCATTTGTTAATGTGTTTATAGAAGGAACCACTGTTGGCACAACATCTAATGCTGATGGGGAATTTATGATTTCAGTTCAACCATCTCATCCTGTTGTATTGGTATTTCAGACCTTAGGTTATGTGAAGCAAAAAGTGAAAATCAATTTTAAGAATTCAACTTCTGATGTACTCATTGTTATGAAATCAGAAAATTATCTCATTCAAGAAGTTGTTGTCAGGCATGATAAAAAAGATCCTGCATACGCCATCATGCGAGAAGCTATCAAACAGCGTAGTAGAAATAATGACAAGGTAAAATCATTTTCAGCAAATGTTTACATGAAGAGTACCGTAAAAATGTTGGACGTTCCTAAAAAATTACCGTTTTTTATCAATAAGAAATCATTACCAGATTCAACTGATTTGGGAATTGTGTTTATGTCTGAGTCTGTTGCTAAATACAGTATGCAAAAGCCAAATGATAAAAAAGAACAAATGATTGCCAGTAAAGTAGCTGGTCAAAAAACGGGGTTTAGTTGGAATAGAGTAGAGGATGTGTTTGTCAATTTTTATGAATCTTCCATCAAAATATTTAATTATTCTGAACGTCCTTTTATTTCTCCTTTGGCAACAGGATCCTTATTAAGTTATAAATACAACTATTTAGGAACGTTTTACATCGATAATAAGCCCATTCATAAAATAGAAATTATTCCACGTCGTAAAGGCGATCCTCTTTTTCATGGACAAATTTACATCAATGAAGGAGATAATTATCAACTCTATTCAAGTGATTTGTATATGACGAAAGATGCTCAAATTGAGTTTGCTGATACTGTTCATATAAAGCAAGAGATGATAAAAGTGAATGATAGTATTTGGATGCCAGTGCAATTGCAAATTTATAGCCACATCAAATTTTTTGGATTTACAGCTACTGATTTAAGTACCGCTTCTATTTCAAATTATGAAGTCAAT
>JBIISW010000207.1:0-3551 GCA_044340865.1 Bacteroidia bacterium
TTTGCCGAATTTAGCTTTAGGTTATAGCGCTATGGGAAATCCGTGGGGTTCAAGCACCCCAAATGATAACGACATTGCTATTTCTGATTCGGGATTTGTTATGTCGGTTGTCAATACAAATATTTATATTAAGAACATCAATACCGGCGTTGCTTCTGCTATTAAATCGTTAGCAGCTTTCACTGCACCAGTCAATAGTAAACATCAAGAATCTGATCCAAAGGTTTTATATGACCCAAAATCAGACCGTTTTATTTTTATGTGTTTTACGGGCTTTGTAGATACCACGAGTAAATTAATTTTTGGTTTTTCACAAACAAATAATCCAAACGGAGCTTGGAATTTATATACATTGCCTGGAAATCCTTTAAATAATAACCTTTGGAGTGATTACCCTATGTTGGCAATGACAGAGAAAGAATTATTTTTAAGTATTAATTTATTGCGTAATGATAGTTCATGGCAAACTGGCTTTGTTGAAACTGTTATTTGGCAAATAAAAAAAGATAGCGGTTACGCTGGATTGCCTTTAGGTGCCTTTATGCATTATAATATTAAATATGGTTCAAAGTCAATTAGAAATTTATGCCCTGCTAAAGGCGGAAGTAAATTGTATAAACCTAATATGTATTTTATTTCGAATCGAAATTTCGCGTCTATGAATGATACTGTTTTTTTAGTAAACGTAACAGATACAATTGGTGCCCCAACAAATACAGTGACAGTTAAAGCATTAGTGAGTAATCAGCCTTATTATTTTCCCCCTCCCGGCAGGCAACCTAATGCGCTCGGTACAGCAATTTCTACACAGTCTTTAGCTTGTAATGATGCGAGAACCTTAGGTGCTTTTTACGAAAATAATATGATTCAATATGTGCACAACACGAAAAATCCAGCTAATAACCGCGTTACTGCTTATTATGGCGTTGTGACTAATCCTCAAAGCGTTAGCCCTATTGCAAAAGGTTATATTATTGCAAATGATACGATGGATTTTGGTTATCCAAATATTTCTTACGCAGGGAATAGTGCCACAGATAATACAGCCATAATCAATTTCAACCATAGTTCTCCAAAAGTATTTGCAGGCTGTTCAGCTATGAGAGCCGATGCACTTGGAAATTTTTCGCCTATTTTGAGAATAAAAAATGGATTGAAAACAATAGATTTATTATCTAGTAGCCTTGAAAGATGGGGAGATTACAGTGGTTCACAGCGTCGTTATAACAAACCTGGTCAAGTTTGGATAAGCGGTTATTATAGTTATCAGTATAATACCGTATATAAAAATGTGCATGCAGCTTGGATTGCTCAAATTGGTTTAGATGCGAATCAGGTTTTAGGTGTTAACGAATCAGCAAAAAACCAACCATCTGTTTTACTTTTTCCAAATCCAGCGCAAGACCTATTTAGTGTGAATTTCAGCATAACCAAACCTGAGTACATGACATTTGAATTGTTTGATGCTCAAGGAAAATTGGTTACCGTATTGATGAGAGATTGGATAAAATTAAATCAAAATACATTTCAGTTTAGTTTAAGAGATGTAAATACTGGCATTTATTTTTTAAAAATTACAGGAAATAATAACACCAACATAACTAAAAAAATTATTAAGCAATAAGTACTGATTCCTATGCGTCCTTTAAAATTTATAGTTATAATCCTTACGCTGTTTGTTTTTGTGAAACAAGCAGAAGCAACTCACAATCGGGCTGGAGAAATTACCTATAAGTGGTTGTTTGGTTATACGTATCAAATAAAAATAACAACCTATACAAACATAGGAAGTACTGGTTTAGCAGATCGTTGCGAAGATACTTTGCATTTTGGTGATGGCACTACTGCTGTTGTTTTACGGAGTAATGGGGGAAGTGGATTGTGTTCTTTTCCTGCAAAAGACGGAGTTCCTCTACCTGGCGGAACCATTAAATTAAATGAATATGTAACCAATCATACTTATAGCGGACCAGGAAATTATTTAATATGGATGGAAGATCCAAATAGAAATGCTGGTGTCATCAATCTTCCAAATTCTGTTAATCAAGTTTTTTACATAGAATCTTATTTAGTTATTTCTACGTTTAGCGGTGCTAATAATTCTCCTGTATTGTCATTTCCACCCATTGATAAAGGTTGTGTAGGACATTGTTTTTTTCACAACCCAGGCGCTTATGATCTTGATGGAGATAGTTTATCTTATGAATTAACAAATTGCAGAGGTTCAGGTGGAACGCCAATTGTGGGTTATACTTATCCAACGACAGGAGTTGCTGGTGTGTATTCCATCAATTCAATTACAGGCACATTAACTTGGTGCGTGCCACAATTACAAGGAGAATATAATTTGGCTATAATCATTAAAGAATGGCGTAAAACATTAGATGGCAATAGAGTTTTAGTCGGGTATGTTTTGCGTGATTTGCAGGTTGATGTGGGCACTTGTAATAATAATAATCCAGTGATTACGCCACCAACTGATACCTGTGTTTTAGCAGGTAGTGTCTTAACAAAAGTAATCAGAGCAACTGACCCCGATGGAGATTTTTTAACGCTCAGTGCTAATGGTGGACCTTTTGGAGTTAGTTCTCCAATAGCCACCTTTGCCTCATCTCCAGGTTTTAGTCCGGTGAGCGGTATTTTTAATTGGTCAACCGTTTGTGCTCATATTCGTAAAGCGCCATATCCTGTTACGGTTAAAGCTATTGATAGTGATCCAAGTATTAATTTAGTTGACTTTAAAACTTTTAATATTACGGTGGTTGCTCCGCCACCATTGAGTTTAACGGCTGTGCCAATTGGAAGTTATGTAAGTTTAAAATGGAGAAAACCAACGTGTCGCCAAGTTACTGGAAATAAAATTGAAAAGTATTGTGTGTATCGTAAGGCTGATTGTACACCTTGGATTCATGCAACGTGTGAAACAGGAGTGCCAGCGTATACTGGATTTGTTTTAGTTGGGTGCACATCAAGTTTAAATGATACAACGTTATTAGACACAAATTTTGGAAATGGATTATCGCAAGGTACAAATTACAGTTACCTTGTAATAGCTGTATTTACTGACAATGCCGAAAGTTACGCCTCTAATCAAGTTTGTACACAGTTAAAAAGAGATGTGCCCGTATTGATTAATGTAGACGTTACTTCTACATCAACTACTAGCGGTTCAGTATTTGTAAGATGGATAAAACCATTATTAAATTCTAGCACTGCACTTGATACCATCGCTTTGCCCGGGCCTTATCAAATGAAGCTATCGTATTACAATGGTTTTGCGGCAAGCACTTATACAACTATTTATTCTGTTACAAAGCCATATTTTGCAGCCATCAATCAGTTGTCGGACACAACATTTACACACAGTGGAATAAACACATCTGATGTAGCACACACTTACAAAATAGATTTTTATGCGAATGCTATTTTCATTGGCTCTGCTCAACGAGCTTCTTCTGTATTTTTAACCTTATTGCCTGGCGACAATCAAATGAAATTAAATTGGACGCAGCAAGTGCCATGGGTTAATTATAAATTTCGTATTTGGAGGA
>JBIISW010000009.1:0-35444 GCA_044340865.1 Bacteroidia bacterium
TTTTCCATACGCTCTTGCAACCACTTTACAACTTTTGGTTCGCGCATGTATAAATATTCTGCACCAATGCTTTGGCAGTATGTACTTTCTAAATGACTAATAATGTCTTTTAGTTTAGCATTTCCTAGTCCTATTTCATTACCTGCTTGAAAAACAGTTTCTAAATCCTTATCAGATAAACCAAAGTTTACTAAATCTAAAGTTGGCTCGTAGGTTCTACGTTGGCGGACAGGATTTGTTTTGGTGAACAAATGCCCACGTTGACGATAGCCATTAATTAAACTAATGACTTTAAATTCTTTTGAAACATTTTCGGGAATAGCTCCACCATCACTTTCATAAGAGGTTCGAGCAAATTCAAAGCCTTTAAAAAAATCTCTCCACGATTCATCAACAGAGTTACTGTCTTGAGAGTATTGTAAAAATAATTGTTCAATAGCGTTAACATCGCTTGTGCCTACGAAGGAAAATTTGTCCATGTTAGTCTTTCTAAAATAAAAGGCTAATTTAAGGATTTTTTAAGCTAATTTCCCTATTTTTGTTTAGTGAAGTTTACATTGTTTTTTATATTCATTTTTGCGCAAAGCGTAACTATTTTCTCACAAGAAAATCCGAATAGTAATGCTATTCAAAATTCTATGAAAGTAAGAGCTTTACAAGAGAAAAAGGCAGAGTTTCATCGTCATACGAATGGTGAAAGCGAAGGTTATCGTATAAAAATACATTTTAGTGCTGATAAATCTAAAGCTAAAGAAGTTCAATCTAAATTTACGACTAAGTTTGCTGATATACCTTCATATGAAGAATACCAGCAACCTAATTTTGTTATTAATGTGGGTGATTTTAAAACGAAGTTAGAAGCTTTTGAATTATTAAAAAGAATTCAAGTTGAATTCCCATATGCTTTTATTGTAAAAAGTAAAATACGTCCAATGAAGTTGAATTAGGCCATTCAAGCTTAATATTCTAATACTAAAATCTCTACTCTTCTGTTTTGCTCCTGTTCGTTTTCATTAGCTTTTGGCAATTTAAATAACATTTCGTGGTCTCCTTTTCCACTAATTTCTATCCTATTTTCATCTATGCCTTGTATGGCTAAATAATTTTTTATAGAGGTTGCCCTTGCTTTTGTAAATGCTATAATTCCTTTTTCATCCATCATATCACGTCCATTTGAATGACCTATAATTTCGATTTTTAAATTTGGATTCTTTTTTAATAGTTTATATAAATTAAACATAGATGGAACAGCTCTTGGTAAATATTGTACTGAGCCGCTCACAAAATTAATGGATCCAATCGAATATTTATTTCCTTTTTTTAGTTTTGGTAAAACTGTTTTAAGGACTTTTAATTGCGCAGTATCAGCAAGTGTAATACTTTTAGTAAAACTAAAACTACTATCATTATAAAAATTTAAATTATACGGTTGGTTTTTGATTAGAGGTGCAGTAAAGGTGAATCTGCCATCATCCGTTGTTTTTTCAAGTGATACAGTGTCGCCTTTTTGGTTGGTTAAAGCAATTTCTGTTTTAATCGGTTTATTGTTATCATCTTTTACAGTTCCTTTAAATAGAACAGATTGTGAAATTTCAAATTCAATAGTGTGTCCATCGCCTTTTTCGTAGACATTGTCTAATACTAAATAATAAATTTCTCCTTTTTTTACAGTTAGGCTTTTGCAGTAAGCAGCGCCGATACCTTGGTTTACAAATTCATTTGTTGATTTAAAATTTAATCCAGTTTTGCCATTTAATTCTTCCTTATCTCGGCTGATGCATGCTCTAATTGGATTTATGTGGTGTGTTTGTAAGCTATCACAAAAGTTATTTTTAGCTGCCTTAAATAACATAAAATCATAGTCGTCATCTGCTTTGGATGGTAGAATATGCAAAGTTAATTCGCCTGCCACATTTATAATAAGCTTATACCAAGCAGAGTTATGTTCTTTTTCAAAGGCAAAATTTGTTTTTTGTTTTCTAGGACTAATTTCTTTTACCTCTCCAGATCCTTTAGGAGCCATAGTTTTACCTATGGTCGTTTTACCATTTAAATTAATAACTCGCGCCTTAATGCAATCGCAAAACACTGTGTCAAACTTTTTAGTTTGACTAAACATTTGGATTGTAACAAAAAGTAGGATAAGAAATCTCATAGTATCATCTAACGCTAATTCGTTTAATAAGTAACAAAAAAACCTTCAAATAATTTTGAAGGTTTTTTATATATCAATCCTTACTCTCTAAAATAAAATAGAAAAGGAAAAAAATGTTTATGTTAATTACAATCCTAATAAAACTTCTTCAGGAATTTTTCCGCCAAACAACATTCGGCTTGGATTTTCTAACATCTCTTTTACTTTCACTAAAAAGCCAACACTTTCTCTACCATCAATAATACGGTGATCATAACTTAGTGCCACATACATCATTGGACGAATTACAACTTGTCCGTTTACAGCCATTGGCCTGTCTACAACATTGTGCATTCCTAAAATAGCGCTTTGCGGGGGATTAATAATTGGTGTGCTCATCATAGAACCAAATACACCACCATTAGTGATGGTAAATGTTCCGCCAGTCATATCTTCAATCGTCAATTTTCCATCACGCGCTTTAACAGCTAAATCTTTAATTCCTTTTTCAATATCGGCAATACTCATTAATTCCGCATTACGTAAAACTGGTACCATTAAACCTTTTGGAGCACTTACTGCAATTCCAATATCACAATATTTATTATACACTAATTCTTCTCCATCAATCATTCCATTTACTGCTGGATAATGATATAAAGCTTCTGTGACAGCTTTGGTAAAGAAGCTCATGAAGCCTACATTACTGCCATACACTTCTTTAAATTTATCTTTGTATTTTGCTCTGATAGCATAAATAGCTGACATGTCAACTTCATTAAAAGTGGTTAACATGGCGGTTTCATTTTTAACGGCTACTAATCGTTTTGCAACTGTTTTACGAAGTGACGTCATTTTAGAGCGTTCCTTTTCTCTTCCACCTTTCCATGAATTAGAAAGCACTTCAGCTGCTGTTGGCAATCCATTTGATAAGGCTGCTAAAACATCTTGTTTAGTAATTCTGCCATCTTTACCAGTTCCATTTAGTTGGGTTGGTTTAATATTATTTTCAGCCATTATTTTTGCAGCAGAAATACTTGGCGTTCCTGAAGCATAGCTTGTTGATGCTGGCGCGTGATTACTAGTTACAGCTGCTACTGGAGCGGCTTCTTTTTTAGCTTCTACCTTCACTTCAACTTTTGCAGTTTCCGCTTTTGCTTCAGGCTTAAATGATGTATCAATTTTTACAACGACTTGACCTACGTTTACGGTATCTCCTTCGGCAGCTAATACTTCAATTTTACCACTTTCTTCGGCATTAAGCGTTAGTGTTGCTTTATCTGAATCTATTTCTGCTAAAACGTCATCTTTTTCAACGATATCACCGGTGTTTTTTACCCAACGGGCAATTACAACTTCTGTTATTGATTCGCCTGGACTTGGTACTTTTAATTCTACAATTGCCATATTTCGTTTTTTATAAAAATTGAACTTTTTAAATACGATGTAAATTTATAAATATTATATCGATAAGCAATTTAAAAATAAGACGATTTTTACTTTGTTCGCCATAGCCTATAAAAACAAAAAACCTTAGCGGTGAGCTAAGGTTTTAAAGTTATTTGCTAATAATTTCCAGATTAATTTCTTTTTCCAAAAATATTAAGAAGTGATAAAAATAAATTAATGAAATCTAAGTATAAACTTAATGCTCCCATGACTGCTAATTTTTTAAATGAATCAGATCCGTCGTTTTCTGCCAACATGTTTTTAATTTTTTGCATGTCGTAGGCAGTTAATCCAGTGAAAATAATAACAGCAATAACACTAATAATATAGCCCATTTGAGCACTATGCATAAAATAATTAATTAAAGATGCGATAAAAATACCTACAACTCCAATCATTAAAATACTTCCTAATTTAGTTAAGTCAGTTTTTGTAAAATAACCTGTAGCAGCCATAATACCAAAAAGAGCTGTTGTAGATAAAAATATATTTACAATAGAACCTATTTGGTAAATAATAAAAATATAACTGATGCTGATTCCGAATAAAGCAGAGAATCCTAAAAATAAACCAGCGATGGCTAAGTAGGATAATTTTCTAAATCCAGCGCCCATTCCAATTAACATGATTAATGGAGCAAAAGTTACAATATGACCTAACATTGATTTATGAAGCATGCCGTCTTCGCCTTGTGTAAGCATTAAATCAAGTAGGCTAGGAATGTAAGCAAATGATAAAGATGTGGCAGTTGTAATTACCATGCCGGCAAACATCCAAGCGAATACCGTTGCTAATAGGTTTTTTTGTGTGACAACTGAATCGTATTGTATGTTGTCAATATTTGTTTTTCTGAAATTATTATCCATGATGTTTTTTTGAGTATAAAGATACAATAAAATCAAAACGTAATTTGTAAAAAATAGTTAAAGTTTGAGTTTTTTACACTTTTAATTTTAACGAAATACTCTAATCTAATTCTGCAAAAAGTTAAAATTTGGCTTATGCCATTTAATCACAATTAATTCTTTTATTTTTGTTGAAACACATTATTAAATTGAAATAAATGTCTCAGTCTCAAGAATTACTTCATCAAATTGCATTGACCTTAATTGATGGAGTAGGTGATGTGTTGTCAAAGAATTTAGTTGCTTATTGCGGAAGTTCGGAGCAGGTTTTTAAAGAAAAAAAATCTCATCTTGAGAAAATACCTGGAATAGGATCAGTGGTTGCAAGTAAAATTATGGCAAGTCAACATGTATTACATCGTGCTGAAGAAGAAATTGAATTTATAAATACAAATGGAATTTCTGCCTTATTTTTTACAGATGAAAAATATCCGCAGAGGTTAAAATATTGTCATGATAGCCCACTTTTAGTATATTATAAAGGCAATGCAGATTTAAATAATTCAAAAATTGTTTCTGTAGTAGGAACACGTACCCCATCTGAGTATGGAAAACACATGACTGAAAAATTAATTAAAGATTTATCACATTCAGGTGTGCTTGTTGTAAGTGGATTAGCTTATGGCATCGATGTGTTGGCACATAAAGAATCACTATCAAACAATTTAGATACAGTTGGGGTTTTAGCTCATGGCTTAGACCGTTTATATCCGGCTGCGCATACAAATTATGCTAAAAAAATGATTCAGCAAGGGGGATTACTTACAGAGTTTATGAGTGAAACTAATCCCGATCGAGAAAATTTCCCGAAAAGAAATCGGATTGTAGCGGGCATGTGTGACGCCTTAATTGTTGTAGAATCAAAAAGACAAGGAGGTAGTTTAATTACTGCTACAATTGCAAATGCGTATAATAAAGATGTATTTGCTTTTCCTGGTAGAGCCGACGAATTATTGAGCGAGGGCTGCAATGGTTTAATTAAATCTAATAAAGCTAATTTAATAGAAAGCGCCGAAGATTTATTTTATATTATGAATTGGAATGAAGAAAAAAAACAACGGAAAAGTCAGATACCTTTATTTATCAATTTAAGTGATGAAGAACAATTTATTATAGATTGCTTTAAAGAGAAATCGTCATTACACATTGATGAAATTTGTGCTTTTACTCAATTGCCAATTAGTAAAACATCCTCTCACTTATTAACTTTAGAGTTTTCTAATCTTGTGAAATCCCTACCTGGTAAAATGTTTCAGTTAAATAATTAATTACGTACTGTTTTACTTTTTTCTAAAAACTTATTAATGAAGAAATGGCCAATGTAGATGAGCGGAATTAAAGCAATGGCAATAAAAAGTTTGAATACATAGCCATAACTAGCATTGGTGATGAATTCGTTGAAGGTCCATTTTGCTGGTAAAACAAACGCAATGTATTGCACAACAAATGTATCAACTAACTGACTGATTAATGTACTTCCAGTGGCTCGAAACCAAATAAATTTATTTCCTGTTATTTTTTTAAAGAATAAAAACATGTACACATCAACTAACTGTGAAATTAAAAAAGCAATTATGCTACCGACAATAATCCATTGAGATTGGCCAAAAACAGTTTTAAAAACTTCATTATTTACAGGAGAAAATGAGGTTGCCGGAATTTTGATAGCGATTGATAAAATAATAAACGCAAAACTGATTAATCCAACAGTAATGTAAGTCAGTTTTTTTACACCATCTTTCCCAAAATGTTCATTTATTAAATCGGTTAAAATAAAAATGATGGGCCAAAGGATGATGCCTATGCTTTGCGTAAACAATCCAAAAAATTGAATGAGCTTTCCACCGATAAGTTCAGCAATAATAGCGTTTGTAATAAAAAAACCAGCTAATACTAAAAATACAATATCTTTTCTGTTGCTAAAATTCATGATTGTTAAAATTACTCATTGTTTTTATTTTTTTACTTAATTTTATCCAGTAAAAATATAAATTGAATGAATTTAAAAAGACTAGCGAAAATATTTTTTATTTCTTTATTAGGTGTAATTAATGTCGCCTCGTTTTCACAGAACGTTAAATTTAAAAAAATAAGCATTGATGATGGATTGTCTCAAGCTTCTGTAAATGCGCTATTTCAAGATTCAGAAGGCTTTGTTTGGATTGGCACACAAGATGGTTTAAATAGATATGACGGCTATCACATTAAGGCATTTAAAACTGATCAGAATAACGAAAACTCACTTTCTTCTAATGAAATTAATTGCTTGTTTGAAGATCAAAATGGCATTATTTTTATTGGAACAAACGACCAAGGGCTTTCAGTTTATAATAAATACACAAAACAATTTACTAATTACAAAGCTGAAGGAGGCGGTAAAAAATTGCCTGATAATTCTGTAAGGTGTATTGAAGCGTTGAATGATAACGAACTCTTAATTGCTACAGATAAAGGACTATCTATATTTAATAAAACCAAAAAAACATTTAATACCTTAAAGGTCAAAGGGAGTATTGTAGCGAGTAATTTAAAATATATTTTTAAAGACAATAATGGATTTATTTGGATTGCATCTTTTGATAACGGTTTATTTAAATTAGATGATAATCATTTAACGCATTTTCCAATACCAGAAAATACAAAAAATAAATTTGGAGCTAGTTCAAATAAAAAACACATGCGTTGTATCACACAAGTAAATGGGAATTTATGGTGCGGAACCGATGATGGCGTTGTTGAATTTAATCCGACCACTAAAAAGTATATAGCTAGCCAATCAAAACTTAACTTTAACAATCAATCACAAACTAGAATTGTTTCGTTTGCACACGATAAAGTCGCTAAATATATTTGGATTGGAACGTGGGATGGGTTGGTAAAATATGACATTACAAGTGGCGCATCCTCTATTTTTAAGAACAATGAACTTGATCGTAATTCATTGTCTAACGACAAGGTTTCTTGTTTAATGACTGATAATCAGCAAAATATTTGGATTGGTACCCAAGATAAAGGCGTGAATATATATTTTTCTTCCTCTATTAAATTTCCGTTATTAAATAAGAGCAATGGTTTAGAGAACGATTTTGTTTATTCCATCATGCAGTCTACTGATAAAAACATTTGGATTGGAACTGAAGGAGGTCTTACCTCATACAATCCCCAACGTTTAACTTTTGAGAACTATGATTATATTCTAAAAAAATACAAAGTCAAAGGAGTTTTGTCTTTATATCAAGATAATTTAGCGAATATTTGGATTGGTACCTACGGCCAAGGTGTTATCGTTTATAATCCAAAAACAAAATTTACAAAACAATTACTTGGCGAATCTTCTGAGAGTGGAACAGTCGTAAAAATTATTCAAGATAAAAGAGGAATAATTTGGATAGGAACTTATGCAAATGGCTTATATGCTATAAATCCAACGAATTACTCAATTAAAAATTACAATAAAACTAATGGTTTGCCTTCAAATAAAATTTATTGTATTTATGAAAACAAAAATGATAATACCATTTGGGTTGGAACAGACGGATTTGGATTTTGTATTTTAAAATTTGACGCAAACTCTTATATTTCTGATGTTACTAAATTTACACATAAAGAACAGGTTAATTCAATCAGTTCAAATGTTGTAAATAATATTCGTAAAGATTACGATGGTGTTTTTTGGATTGCTACGGCAAATGGATTAAATAGATTTGATTATTCAACAAAAAAATTTGTGACCTATTACGAGCAAGATGGAATAGCAAATAGTTATATTTATGATGTTTTGCCAGACACTGCAGGTAATTTATGGTTGCCAACAAATATGGGGCTTACAAAATTCGATCCAAAAAGTTCAAATGAAAACGGGATAGCATTTAAAAATTATAGTACAAAGGATGGTATTCAAGCAAATGAATTTAATCAAGGGGCTTCTTTTCTCTGTAGTGATGGTCATATAATTGTTGGAGGTGTGGCTGGTATTAATTATTTTGATCCCTCTGAAATAAAGGAAAACAATAATACTCCAAAGTCTTATTTATACGAGTTTAGCCGACAAGGTAAAGTAATTGATTTTGACACCAATATTATTTATAAAAATTACGTCGAACTTTCTCATAAAGAAAATTACTTTTCAGTTGAGTTCATCGCTCTTGATTTTGTTGCTGCTGAAAAAACAAAATACATGTTTATGCTCGATGGATACGATGATTATTGGACAACTCCATCAAATGTTCGTTTTTATTCCTATACAGAATTACCAGGAGGAACTTATACGTTTAAAGTTAAAGCATGTAATAGTGATGGTGTTTGGAACGAGTTGCCTCAAAAAATTACAATCAAGGTAATTCCACCATGGTATCGCACCCCTTTATTTTATATTCTTGCCACCATGTTTGTCGTTGCGTTTATTTTGGGATTTATTAGTTATAGGACTAGATCCATAAAAAAAGAAAATAAAATACTTGAGCGAAAAGTGACAGAGCGAACGCACGAATTAGCTGAAAAAAATAGAAATATAACCAGTAGTATTGAATACGCTAAACTAATTCAGGAAGCAATTTTACCATCCAAAGAATTAATTTATTCTAAGTTCAAAAAAATGTTTATTTTCTATAAACCAAAAGATATTGTTAGTGGGGATTTTTATTGGTTTGGAGAAAAAGGTAATTACAAAATTTTGGCCGTTGTAGATTGCACAGGACATGGTGTTCCAGGAGCTTTTATGAGCATGATTGGTCATAATCTTCTTAATCAAATCATTTCAGAAAAAGGAATATTTGATCCGGGAATAATTTTACAGGAACTTCATAAGGGAATCCAATCAGCCTTAAAACAGGGACAAAATCAAGTTCAAACTAATGATGGAATGGATGTATCCATGATTGCCATTAATACTGAAACAAATGATTGTTTATGGGCTGGAGCATTTAGAAGCTTAGTTATTATTAATAGTGAAAATAAGATGGAGAAAATTGAGGGCAATAAATATTCGGTTGGTGGTTCTCAGATAGATTCTAATCGCGTTTTCACAACACATATTAGAACACTTCAACCAAATGATGTAATTTATATGTTTACAGATGGATATGCTGATCAGTTTGGCGGACCAAATGGAAAAAAATTTATGGCAAAACGGTTTTACCAAAATCTTAAACAGATTAATAAATCCGATATACATTACCAAGCACAAGAACTCGAGAGTCAATTTAATGAATGGAAGCACGATGAAGAACAAGTTGATGATATTTTAGTAGTTGGTATTAAAATTTAACAATTAAATTATTTTTTTATGGTTACATTTGGTATGTAATTTGTTAGGTAAGAATAGAATAATTTATAAAAACTATTAAATGCAATGAAAAACATTAAATTTTTATCTTCAATGATCATCGTTTCTTCCATTTTAATCATCAATGGTTGTAAGAAAAAAACAGAAGTAGATAATGAAACCCAATCTGTTGTAGATAATGCAATGACGGAGCAATTATTTATGTCAATTCAGCCAACTGTAAGTGAAAAAGGAATCAAAGAAAATGGTATTAAGCGTACATCAGCATCATGCGAAACATGGACAATTTTAGGAGCAATTAGTGGCACGAATACGCCTAATGTTGCATTAGATACATTGGTAAACACCTCTGGCTTTTATCAAAACGGCCCAGTGTCTTTCGAAATCGATTATGGCACAACTGGGTGTTTAGGTTCGGATGGAGTTTATCGTAAAGGAAAATTAAAAATAACAACAGCAAAACGCTGGAAGAAATATGGTAATACCATAACTGTAGACCTAATTGGATTTAATGCAAATTCCATGGATTTATCTGGACAAGTAAAAATCACGTATTCAGATTCGGTTACATTATCAACTGAAATTATTAATGGACGTTGCTCAAATGGAACTTGGCAGATCGATTATTCTGGAGTAAAAACCATGAAACAAATTGCAGGCTATTCGACTAAGCAGGATGGTTCTGATGATATTTATTCAATTGGTGGAACAACTACTGGCAAAAATAGAGAAGGGCGCAATTACACAACAACTATTACAAACAACTTGATAAAAAAATCAAATTGCAAATGGATAACATCAGGAACGCTAGAATTATCGCCTGACGGATTTAGAACTCGCACAGTTGATTTTGGTAACGGCTCTTGTGATGATGATGCTACGTTTACCGTTAACGGACAAACCATTTCTTTTAAACTCCAATAAATTTTTAATGATCGATGCTTTTAATATCTATGACAGAATGGAGAAGAGTAATATTCTCCTTTCCTTTAAAGGCGATATCACTGCTGATTTATTAACCTCTATTCTTCAAATTATGGAGTGCAAAATGGATAATTTGAATGAAGAGCCCCGTACGAAACGAAAAGTATACAATGTATTAGTTGAATGTTTGCAAAATTTATATCACCATTCTGATGAAACTAAATTGTGTTTAAATGAAACGAACAAGGGCGCAATATTTATGATTGCAAAAAACGAATTAGATTACAACATTATAACTGGCAATTTTGTAGGCAATAAAAGTATTGCACCACTGCGGGCTAGACTTGATGAGGTTAATTCACTTACCAAAGATGAGTTAAAAGAATTTTATAAATCTATATTAAATAATGGCATTAGAACTCTTAAAGGAGGAGGTGGATTAGGGATGATAGATATAGCTAGAAAAACAGGCGAAAAATTAGAGTATAATTTTTTGGAAATTGACGATAAAGTTTCTTTCTTTACACTAATAATTAAAGTATCACAACCACAATTAACATAAACAAAATCACCGCATACTATGGAAAAATATGAAATTGACGGAACGCCAAAAACACCAACCATCTTATTTGATATCAATGGAGGAGTTTTAGATATTAAAGGGCGTTCAATTCCAGAGAATTCGATAGAATTTTATAAGCCATTAGTTGATGCGCTAGATAAATATTCTGTTGCAACAAAATCAGCAACAACAGTTAATATTCAATTAGAATATTTTAACACAAGCTCTTCTAAATGCATTTTAGATATTTTTAAAAAACTAGAATCTATTCATAAATCAGGCAGTGATGTTACAATCAACTGGCATTACGAAGATGATGATGAAGATATGCTTGAAGCAGGCGAAGATTATCAAGCAATAATTGGGATTCCATTTAAAATGGTACCAGTATCTGAATAGTTTATGACATTTTTTAAAAAAGAACCTCGATTTTTCGGGGTTTTTTTATGCTATTTTTCGTATTTTTTCGTAAATTCGCCAATCGAAATACAATTTTTATGTCTAAAATAACAGATCTACTAGGAGCAAGTGCCGAACATTTATTAAATCACACTTGCAAAACAATTTCAAAAGACAATATAATTACACCAAGTGTAAATTTTATTGATCAAACATTTGCATACAGCAATCGCAGCCCTCAAGTGTTAAGAAGTTTGCAACAGTTATATGGAAATGGGCGATTAGCCAATACAGGTTATATGAGCATTCTCCCTGTTGATCAAGGTATTGAACACAGCGCTGGCGCTTCATTTGCACCTAACCCAATTTATTTTGACAGTGAAAACATTGTTAAACTTGCTCACGAAGGTGGTTGCAATGCCGTTGCTTCAACCTATGGAGTTTTAGCTTCTGTGGCAAGGAAATATGCACATAAAATCCCTTTTATAGTTAAAATAAATCATAACGAGTTTATTTCATATCCAGATAAATTTGATCAAATCATGTTTGGTACCGTTGAAGACGCCTGGAACATGGGCGCTGTTGCAGTTGGTGCAACCATTTATTTTGGATCGTCTGAATCTAACAGACAAATTGTTGAGGTTGCAAAAGCTTTTGAAAGAGCTCATGAGTTAGGAATGGCAACTATCTTATGGTGTTACACACGTAATAGTGCATTTAAAAAAGATGGCGTTGATTACCATACGGCAGCAGATTTATCTGCACAAGCCAATCATTTAGGCGTTACAATTCAAGCTGATATTATCAAACAAAAAATGTCTGATAAAAATGGAGGTTATTTAGCTGTTGGTCATGGTAAAACACATCCAAAAGTATATTCTCAATTAACCACGGATCATCCAATTGATTTATGTCGATACCAAGTTGCCAATTGTTATATGGGAAAAATCGGTTTGATTAATAGTGGTGGCGAAAGTAAAGGAGATTCTGATTTAGCAGAAGCTGTAACTACAGCGGTAATTAATAAACGCGGTGGTGGACAAGGTTTAATATCAGGAAGAAAAGCATTTCAAAAACCGATGAAAGAAGGTGTTGAATTATTAAACACTATACAAGACGTTTATTTAGATCAAACAATAACACTTGCTTAAAAATAAAGAATTAGGCATTTTATAGTAAAAACTAAAAATTGAATAAATGGGTTGGTTCAAAAGATTAAAAGAAGGTATTACAACTACTACTACTGAAAAGAGAGAAACTCCAGAAGGATTGTGGTACAAGTGTTCATCATGTAAAAAAATACATACTGCAAAGGAACATAAAAGTAATAAACATGTTTGTCTCGATTGCGGACATCATGAAAGAATCGGAAGCGCCGAATATTTTGAAATTATTTTTGATGACAATCAGTTTACCGAATTGCACGAAAATTTAGTAAGTGGAGATCCGTTAAACTTTACCGATACAAAAAAATACACGGATAGATTAACTGATACCATTAAAAAAACGCAATTGAAAGACTCTATAAGGAGTGGTTATGGAAAGGTTAATGGTCACGATTTAGTAGTCTGTTGTATGGATTTTGGTTTCATTGGTGGTTCGATGGGCAGTGTGGTTGGAGAAAAAATTTCTAAGGCTATTGATTTTTGTTTAAAAACAAAAACTCCTTTATTAGTTATTTCAAAATCTGGTGGAGCGCGAATGATGGAAGCTGCATTTTCTTTAATGCAAATGGCTAAAACGGCTGCAAAATTATCACTGATGGATAAGGCTGGCATTCCTTATATATCACTTTGTACTGATCCTACTACAGGCGGTGTAACTGCAAGTTACGCTATGTTGGGGGATTTAAATATTTCTGAACCGGGGGCTTTAATAGGTTTTGCAGGTCCTCGTGTTGTGAAAGAAACAATTGGTAAAGATTTACCAAAAGGTTTTCAAACGGCTGAGTTTGTTTTAGAACATGGTTTTTTAGATAAGATTATTGACCGTACTGAATTAAAAGATAAATTGGGACAATTCTTATCTATGTTTAAAAATTAATATACACCCATCACTTTATTTAAAAGGCTTAATTATGAAAATAATTAAGCCTTTTAAATTTGTAATTATTATTTGCTATTCTCTTCCCAAATCATCGCTAAATGCACAATAGTTTGAGTTGCTAATTGCATATCTTTTTCACTAACCCATTCTTGTTTGCTATGAAATGCATGTTCGCCAGCATAAATATTCGGGCAAGGCAATCCCATAAAAGATAATCTTGAACCATCTGTGCCTCCTCTAATACTTGATAATATTGGGGTTACGCCTGTTCGTTCAACAGCTTTCATAGCGTAACTTACTACTTGAGGACATGTTGCTAAAACATCTTTCATGTTTCTATATTGTTCAGATATTTTAAATTCGTAAGCGCATTTCTTATAATTAAATAAAACAGATTTTGTTATGGCTTCTAATTCTTGTTCTAATAAAACTAAAGTAGGCGTGTCAAACGCTCTTATAATAAATTTTATTTCAACTTCTTCTAAACCGCCATTTATGGCAACGGGATGAATGAACGGTTCTTTCTTTTCGGTAGTTTCCGGTGTTTTATCTTTTGGGATGTTATTTATAATTTCAGCTGCTATTTTTATGGCGTGTTGCATTTTGTTTTTTGCAAAACCAGGATGAGTTGGAAATCCTTTAATGATAACACTAACACTGTCTGCACTAAATGTTTCGTCTTCAATATGACCAAGGGTTTCTCCATCCATGGTATATCCAAACTCAGCACCTAATTTCTTTATATCTACGTGTTCAGTGCCTCTTCCAACTTCTTCATCAGGCGTAAATAATAATCTAATGGCACCATGTTTCACTTCAGGATGTGTCATTAAATAATTTGCTGCATCCATAATCTCTGCTAAGCCCGCTTTGTTATCAGCGCCTAAAAGTGTTGTGCCGTCCGCTGTAATAATTGTATTTCCTAATTGTTGAGCCAATGCTGGATGTTCGATAAACTTAATTATTTGAGAATTGTCTTTTGGTAATACAATATCCGATCCATCATAGTTTGCATGTAAGACAGGATTCACATTTTCTCCACTGCAATCTGGAGAGGTGTCCATATGCGAGCAAAAACATATAACTGGGACTTTTTTTGTTGTATTACTTGGAATGGTTGCGTAAACATAACCAAATTCATCTAATTCAGCATCTGTGATGCCCATTTCTAAAAGTTCTTCAAGTAATACTTTGCCTAAATTTTTTTGTTTAAAAGTACTTGGAGATGTTGTAGATTCTGGATTTGATTGCGTGTCTATTTTAGCGTAACGAATGAATCGATTTGTAACGGTGTGATTGTAATTTTGAAAATTCATACTTGTATTGTTTTATAGTTAGTATTATTTAATAATTGTATCATTTTAAAAATAGATTAATTACTTGTTTTGTAAAAATGTAATTAATTTTTTTAAGGCAATACTTCTATGAGAAATAGTTGATTTTTCGGAGGAAGTTAACTCGGCAAAAGTTTTCGAATAACCATCAGGAATAAAAATAGGGTCATAGCCAAAACCTTGAGTTCCTTTTTTTTCGTGAGCAATAACACCAGATATGACACCCTCGAATAAATATTCTTTTTCATCGAGAATAAGAGCTAGTACAGTTTTAAAATGCGCTTTTCTATTATGAACTCCTTTTAATTGAGCTAATAATTTATTCATATTGTCATCATCATTTTTTTGGTTGCCAGCATACCTTGCGCTGTAAACGCCTGGTTCGCCATTTAAGGCATCTACCAATAACCCGCTATCATCGGCAAAACAATTTCCTTGCATACTATTAAAAATAGTTCTTGCTTTTATAAGTGCATTTCCTTCAAGTGTTGTTTCATTTTCTTCAATCTCATCTGTGTAATTAATGTCTTTTAAACTCAATACAGTTATATTTGAATTTAGTAGAGTTTTAACTTCCTCAAGTTTATGGAGATTGTGAGTAGCGAAAACGAGTTGCATATTTTTATGGATTATAATTTTACACTATAATAATAATCAATATTTCTGTACATTTAAAAACTATTAATAAAGTAATATAAAGTAAATGGAAACAATTATTGTTACAGGCGGAGCAGGTTATATTGGCTCTCATACTATCATCGAATTACTACAAAATACTTCCTATCATATCATTTCAATTGATAATTTCTCTAATTCAACGAAAGAAACGTTTAATCGAATTGAAACAATTACAGGCAAACAAGTAGAAAATTTAGATATTGACATTTGTGATTTACAGAAATTAGAACTTGCAATTAAACAAATTAAAAATCCAATTGGCGTCATTCATTTTGCAGCTTATAAATCTGTGGGCGATTCTGTGTTGAATCCTTTGGCCTATTATCATAATAATATAACTTCGTTGGTTAATATTTTGAGTGTATGTAAAACATTTCATATTCCACAGTTTATATTTTCATCTTCTTGTTCGGTATATGGTAATGTATCAGAATTGCCTGTTACAGAAAACACTGCGTTTAGTATAGCAGAGTCGCCTTACGCCCATACAAAGCAAATTGGCGAAGACATCGTTTCAAATTTTGCAAAAAGCGAATCCTTTTTTAACAATGTGTTACTTCGTTATTTTAATCCAGTTGGTGCTCACCAAAGTGGTTTAAATGGAGAATTATCAAAAGATAAACCTAGTAATTTAGTTCCTTTTATAACACAGTCAGCCATTGGTATACTGCCTCCATTAACTGTTTTTGGGGACGATTATGACACGCGTGATGGATCTTGTATACGTGATTACATTCATGTTAGCGATATTGCCGATGCGCATGTAAAAGCATTGAATTATTTAATAGAAAAAAAGAATAGCCAACAAACGTCTATTTTTAATTTGGGAACTGGAAATGGTGTCAGTGTATTTGAATGTATTCATTCTTTTGAAAAAGTTTCGCATCAAAAATTAAATTATCATATTGGAAAACGTAGGCCAGGCGACGTTATAAATATATACGCGAACAATACATTAGCAAAGAGTCAATTAAACTGGCAGCCAAAGTACAATTTGGATGATATGATGTTGAGCGCATGGAAATGGGAGTTGAATCTGAAGAACAATAAATAACAACCTAAAATAAAACAGTAATTTTATGAAGCAAATTATTTTTCAATCAATTGCTTAGAGCAATGATACATGTTTTCGATAGATTCTTTGCTAAATGATTCCCCATCAGCAGGAACTACATCCTGAAACACATAGGTATTACCTGCCGCTTTTTGTATAGTATAAAAATGAAATTCTGGCTTCACTATGTAACTTTCCCACATTAATGTTTGTGGTTCATCTATGATGTATGATTTAAATACATTAACGTCGTTAGTTTGAATATCGCTTTTCAATAGTTCAATATCACCTGGATCTTCGGTTATAGAAATATAAAAACGCTTACCTATTTTTATTTCTAATGCCCCCCAACTTTGTTCTTTGATTTCTAATTTTTCTTTTAGTGTATCTGGAACATAAATTGAAAATTGTTTCCCGTATTTATTTAAATTTAATTTAATGGTTCCATCGGGAACTTCTGTTTTTTGGCAACTAATGAAAGTTGCAAAACAAATAAGGATTGGAAATAGGATAATTTTTTTCATCATCAGTTTATAAATAACATAGCACTACATGATTGGTAGTGTTTTTTGTCAAATATAATATATTGTGATGTGTTATGAAAAATAATTTTTTATTTTTCTTTTTCTAAAGGACTTAGAATTGATGTTGTGTGTATTAATAACGGAGTAAAAGGGTTTAAATAAAAAACCCCCCGCTAAGCGGGGGGAGTTTATTACTTCTTTTTAGCTGCTGCTTTCTTAGGAGCTGCTTTTTTAGCTGCTTTCTTAGGAGCTGCTTTTTTTACTGCTTTCTTAGGAGCTGCTTTTTTAGCTGCTTTTTTAGGAGCTGCTTTTTTTACTGCTTTTTTTGCTGCTGCCTTTTTTGGAGCTGCTTTTTTTACCGCTTTTTTAGGAGCTGCTTTTTTTGCTGTTGCCATGGTTTTTTGTTTTTTGAGTTTTTGTTAATACGAAGTAAATAAATTTATTAACGCTAACTAATTTTCAAGCACTTAATTTATTAACATAAAATTGTTGAAATTGTTGATAGCGTAAACTGAAAACTTCGTATAAAAATAATTTTCGCTTCACAATATTTTATTTATAAAATACAAATGCTTGAATTTACCTTTAAAAATAGGCGTTTCGAGAATCGTTACTTTTTTTATTAGAAAAAAATAATCTAGTTTGGAGCAAAACAAGATAAAAAAAAATAAAAAAAATAAAAGGAAAAAAGTTTAATTTTTTTTATTTCACAAGCCATTCATTTTCAATTTCCCATCCTGCTAATAATTTTATTGGCATTTCATTTACAAAAATTGTTTCAGGTTGAATATGATTAAAATAGCTACCTGTATCAAAAACGTTGTTTTTATTAGCATCTTCAATCACTTTAACAGTATACATTCCAGGAATTATATTTATAAATGTTATTTTCTTTTCATTTGTAGATGCTAATGAAAAAGAAACATGTCTTTTTTCAATTACTTGATTTTTATCATCAATTAATAAAACAATATAATTTTCTTTGCGGGGAAACAACATGTTCAATTTTAATTGAGCATAATCATCGGGTGTGGTTGTGGTAAATTTAAAACTAAGAGAGTCGTTCGTTCTCCCAATGGAATCCATAAAAGCACTTTTATTAATGGTAAGTTGATAAGCGGTTTCTTTTTCTAAATTCGTTTTTAATTGAAATGCATTGAATTGATTTTCGTTTTCCGCAATTGTATATGATTGTTTCGATTTTAATGAATCATTCAATTTATATAGATGTATTTTATCTTCATTGATATCTTCAAGATTAAATGGAATGTTTAAGTTTAAATTTATATTCTCATAATAAGGAAAGCTGTTACTGAGGTTTGTTGTAATCTTATATTTAAGATTGTTATTCTTTTTAAGTTTTTCAAAGTCTAGTCGTGACGGTATCTTTAACAATAAGGTATCGTTTTTTGAATAGCGATTAACAATTGTTTTTAAAGTGTCAAATGTATTTTGATAGTATACTGTTATGCTATCCTGAAGTGTATTAATTTGGTATGAACCTTGGGTTGTTCCCAAAAAAGAAACCGTTTTTAGGTCAGTACACGCTTTATTATAAATAACATTCGCTTTTCCATATTCATTACTTATTGTTTTTTTTACAAATTGTTTAGATGCGTTTTCTTTAAATAATAATATATCAGTTTGAATAGTATCAGTTGCCTTTACTAGATTTTTAACAAGTCCAATTTCTTCATCCGAACCATCATATATTTTATTTTTATTGTTATCCCTGATTGTAATAAGTTTGAATGGTGTACTCGGTAAATTATTTAATTGATAAATTCCCTTTTCGTTTGTATAGGTTATGTAAAGTGGCTTTTGTTTATATACAATACTATCATTCGCGTTAGATGAATATAATCCAACTAAGATGTTTGGTTGAGGTTTTTTTGTCTCAGCAGAAAACACAGAGCCAAATATCTTTAAACTGTCAATGGTTGCTCCAGTACTAAATACATATTCAAAATTTAAAATTGGATTTGATTCTCTTATGTCAACAATTGAGTTTCCAAAAGCTAATTTATAAGTTGTATTTGGAAGTAATGGCTCGTTGAATGTTATTTTTAATTTTTTTCCATTTGTTTGAATGTCTGGATTTTCAATTGTCTGTGGTGTGATAATGAATTCATTACTTAAATTTTTTAAACTGATGAATTCATCAAATATAATTTCAATGTATTTTTTGTCAAAATGAGTGGTTGCATTTTCCGGGAAGTACGATATAGCTTTTGGAGCTGTTGTATCTTTTTTACCACCGGTTAATGGAGTAATTTGAGCACATTGTGTCAGTCCAAGAACAATGCTTATATATAGTATGAATTTTTTCAATTTTTTTAAAACAAAGTAAGGCATTTTTTTACATTCTTAATTATTGTTTAAATAAATTTAATTTAATTACTTTATGTAGCATTTTGATATACGTGTGTTATGAATAAAAAATTTGATTTTTTAATTTTAGGTAGTGGAATTGCCGGGTTAAGTTATGCTTTGAAAGTAGCAGAAAAAGGAACCGTTTGTATTATTACAAAAAGTAATGAGGATGAATCCAATACAAAATATGCGCAAGGCGGAATAGCTGCAGTTTGGCACGATTCAGATTCTATTGAAAAACACATTGAAGACACATTAGATGCAGGTTCAGGCTTATGTAATGAGAAAATTGTGAAAATAGTTGTGGAGGAAGGAACTCAGCGTGTTAAAGAGTTAATTGACCTTGGGGCAAACTTTGATAAAAAAAATAATGGGCAATATGATTTAGCAAAAGAAGGAGGCCATTCAGAAAATAGAATTTTACATTTTAAAGATATTACTGGTTTAGAAATTGAACGTGCCTTAATTTCACAATTAAAAAAACATAAAAATATTACTGTTTTAGATCATCACTTCGGAATTGATATTATAACACAACATCACTTAGGCGAAATTGTTACATCTAAAACAAATCATATTACTTGTTACGGCGTATATATTTTAAATACAAAAACACAAAAGGTTGAAACTATATTAGCGCGACATACCCTGATGGCGACAGGAGGTGTTGGTCATGTGTATGCTACTACAACAAATCCAACGATTGCAACCGGAGATGGTATTGCTATGGTATATCGTGCAAAGGGCCAAGTAAAAGACATGGAGTTTGTGCAATTTCATCCTACATCATTATATAATCCTGGGGAGCATCCAAGTTTTCTCATTACTGAAGCCTTAAGAGGCTTTGGTGCCATACTAAAAACAATAGATGGAAGTGAGTTTATGCACAAATACGATTCTCGACTTTCACTTGCTCCAAGAGATATTGTGGCCAGAGCGATAGACAATGAAATGAAAACGAAGGGAGACGATTATGTGTTATTGGATTGCAGACATATTGATAGAAACTCTTTTTTAGAACATTTCCCCACTATTTATTCGAAATGTATGAGTATTGGAATTGATCCTTTTACTAAATTAATTCCTGTTGTGCCAGCGATGCATTATTTATGTGGTGGTATTATGGTTAATGAAATAGGACAATCTAGTATTTTAAATTTATTTGCAGTTGGTGAGTGTGCTTGCACCGGTTTGCATGGCGCTAATCGTTTAGCAAGTAATTCGCTTTTAGAAGCTATTGTGTTTGCTCATCGCGCGGCTCATCATGCTATCGATACCTTTCATTCAATCGAATTTAGAACAGATGTCCCTCAATGGGATGCAGATGCCACCGAACATGCTGAAGAAATGATTTTAATAACACAATCACAAAGAGAAGTGCAGCAAATTATGACTAATTACGTTGGCATTGTTCGTTCCGAATTGAGATTAAAAAGGGCATTCGATCGATTGGAAATTTTATATAAAGAGAATGAGGCTTTGTACGAAAAAACAACAATCACACAAAAATTATGTGAATTGCGAAATTTAATTTGTATTGGATATTTAATTATCAAACATGCTATTAAACGTAAAGATTCTGTGGGCTTACATTATATGGTGAATTTTAAAAAATAGCGCACTTTTTTTTACTATTTAAAATTAAAGTATTATATTTATGCCCTCAAATGGTAGATGTAGCTCAGTCGGTTAGAGCATCGGTTTGTGGTACCGAGGGTCGAGGGTTCGAGCCCCTTCATTTACCCCAAAAAAGACTGTCAAAATTTGGCAGTCTTTTTTTAATTTTAATTGTTTTATAAAATCAAGTTTTCATGAGTTATATTATTTCTGGAATTCAGCAGTTGGGTGTTGGTAATACAAATGTTCAAGAAACATTTGCCTGGTACCGAAAAGCATTTGGAACGGATATTAAAATTTTTGAAGAAGCGGCCATGGCAGAATTGATGTTGCCATATACGGATCAAAAACCTCATGCTCGACATGCTATTTTAGCCTTAAGCATGAACGGTGGTGGTGGCTTTGAAATTTGGCAGTATACAAGTCGTGTAGCACAGAATGCGCAATTCACAATTCAATTGGGTGATATAGGAATTTTTGCAGGCAAAATAAAATCATACGATATTCAAGCGTCTTACAATCATTTAAAACAATTTGGCGCAAAATTATTAACCGAGATTACGCTTTCACCCGATAATAGAAAACATTTTTACATTCATGATTTATGGGGGAATACCTATGAAGTGATTGAAGAAAAAAAATCATGGTACATGAAAAAAAATTATTCTACTGGTGGTGTTTTAGGTGCTGTTATTGGAGTAAAAGATATTGATAAATCAATAGGTTTATACAAAAATGTATTGGGTTTTGATTTAGTCATAAGCGATACAACGGCTGTTTTTAATGATTGGAATGGAGTTGATGGTGCATCTAAAAAATGCCGTCGTGTTATTTTAAGAAATTCAAAACAACGTGAAGGAAGTTTCGGACCCTTATTAGGGGATAATGAAATTGAATTGATACAAGCATTAGACTATTCTCCAAAAAAAATATTCGAAAATCGTTTGTGGGGAGATTGTGGTTTTATTCATTTATGCTTTGATATTAAAAACATGTCTGCTTTACAAAAAGCTTGTGAAAAAGTTGGACAACCTTTTACAGTAGATGGAGGAGCAGGCTTTGAAATGGGCGAAGCTGCTGGGCATTTCACTTATATTGAAGATGCTGATGGCACTTTAATAGAATTTGTTGAAACAAAAAAACTTCCAGTTATTAAAAAAATTGGGTGGTATATCGATTTACGTAAACGTGATCCGAAAAAAGCATTGCCAAATTTTATTTTAAAGGCTTTGAGTTTTAGCAGGGTAAAAGACTAATCCCACAGTGTCCAGCGTGTGGGGCTGTAATCAGTAGTTTTTACTTTAAAGTTGACAATTTCATAATGTGAAATTTTATTTTTTTCTATGAAAAAACTCAATTTCATTTTATTTTTTAACCATTTAGGATAATCAGATCCTGCAAATAGTTCAAGATAAACTGTGTGAATTGTTTTGTTTGGATTAAAATAATCCTTTAAATTTTCGGCTTTGTAAAAAATAGCATCTTTACCATTTTCTGAAACTGATAAACATAATTTGTCATCAGCAACATTTATTACAGAATCAGTTTTATAACTTAGTTCTAAAACCAGACATTGAAATTGTTTTAAATCAATTTGTTCAATTGGAACACCAATACTAAATGGGTACTTTAAATCTTTTGATGTTAAAGAAAAATAAGTGCTATCATTATAAAAGGTTAAGGCTTTTTTTGAATCTGTAAATACATTTAATGCACTATTTAAAAGCGATTTATTTTGTAAAATTGATACATCTTCGTTTGCTTGTTTCTTTTTAGATAATACAAGTACATTGCTAAAATAATCCTCTTTATGTAAATATAAATAAGGATAATATTCCTTAATTATTTGAGTTGTGGCTGCATTTATTCCTCCCAAGACTATATATGGTTGTTTTAATGATGATAGATAGCTTCTTAGTTTTGTAATTGAGTCGTAGGCATTGTCATAAATAGTGATATGATTAAAGGATTTATTGTATTTCTTTTCATACACATCAACAAAGAATTCTTCTGAAGCAAAAATGCCTGTTACGCTATTTTGCCCGTAATTTTTAGTTAAATCTAAATAAATCTTTGCTTGTTGTTCAAATTCATGAACATGTACTTTTGAAAACAAATGCTTTTTATGAATAGATTGAAATCCAAATGCTAAAATTAAAAAACTACTAAATAGTGCAATTTGCCTATTACTAAAATTTTGTAAAAATGAAGAAACAAAAACTATGAGCGCAATTCCACTAAACAATAAACAAGAATTTTGTAGAATAGGATTTTTATATACAGAGTATAAATGTATAATTACATAGTTTAAAATAAATAACCAAAATAGAAACACTTGTTTTTTGGAAATTGGATTTAGTTTAAAAATAGAATTGAGTATGAAAATTAAGAAAAGAATCATAGTTGCAAGCCCACTGTATCCGCAACCGAAAAGTGTTTTAATAAAGTAATAAATTTCGTTGCTCCTTGGTGGGGGCAACCAGCCTCCAACTTGGGTTCCTATTCCACCAATAGAAAATTGATATAATGTTATAGGTAAATGCGGTAAATACAATATAATTGCTAATCCGCAAAACAATAGGTATTTTTTTATACGATCTTTTTTAATGTAAAAGAACGATAATCCAACTGTAGTAAATGCAAATAATGAACTTAAATGATGATTATAGGCACATAATGCAGCAAATAGTGCAAATAAAAAGTAATCTTTAGTTTTTACTTCGTTTGAAAATAAAATTTTAAAAATTGATATTAATAATAGAATGCTAAATAAAACACCTGTAATATACATTCGTGCATAGGAACTATATATTAAAAAAATAAATGAAGACGATACAACGGAGGCAGCTATGATTCCAACTTGTTTATTGAAAAATTCAATGCAAAACTTATAGATGCACCAAATGCTAAGAACACCACAAATTAAAAATGGCAGTTTAATTGCAACTTCATTGTAGCCAAACCATTTTACCCAAAACCACAAAAACAGTTGTATTAAGGCTGGGTGCGTGTCGTTTAGTTTAACTCCGTATTCTAATTCATCAAAAAAACTTGAGAAAACAGTACGGCTTAAACCACTTAATTCATCATGACTAAATTCATAATTAAACAAGGGAATAAGTCGAAATACAATTCCTATGAGTATAATTAGAAAAATACTCCAGTTTTGCTTTATGTTTAAAATTAATTTCATTTTAATGTAGTGCTAATATAAAAATAATTATCATTTTTGTGTTTTATAACTCTAGTGTTTGTTCTGATTGTTTTCAGAAAGTATACAATTGCCCAGGTGTTGGAATGGTATACAAGTACGCTTGAGGTGCGTATGTCGAAAGACGTGGGAGTTCGAATCTCCTTCTGGGTACAAAAAAACAGAAGATCTGGTCTTCTGTTTTTTTTAAACTATTTCTCGTTATACTATTTACGCCTTCCCAACTCTTTTATTTCTTTGTATATTCGTAAAAACTAAGAAAATGGTTTTAGGAAATCAAAATAGAAACAAAATTCTGAGAATAATAGGTTGTATTATTTTGTTTTCTTTTCATTCCTTTGCTCAAGAGAAAGAAGTTATTTGGGAAAATAGCTTAGATCCAAACATTCCTTATACCGTCACTATTTATGGAACAAACCAAGGATTAATCCAAAATCAGATTGATGATATTGAGGTAAAAGACGCCAATTCATTTTTAATGTGCACTGGTAATGGTATTTTTGAGTTTAACGGTTTAAATTTCAAGAACGTTCTTAACTACAAAAAATACCGAGATGGTACATTTAGAAAATTAGTGTTTTGTAAAAAAAGAAATAGGTTGTTTGCCATTGATAATATCAATCAGCTGTATGAAATTTTACCTAGTTTTCAGCAAATAAATCTAAATTCGGAAAGTGTATACGCTACGACCTTGAGCGGAGACAGTTTAATTTCAATTTGCGAATCTGGAAATATATATTTGACTCATGTCTTAACTAAAAAGACTAAGTTGGTTCATAAATTGAAGATAGCAAAATTATTGCCAAATATTCAATATAAAAACTCAATGGTATTCCAATTCCCTTTCCTATATCTTATTACTAAGCAAGGTATTTTGAAGTTGAATGTGCTTAGTCACCAAGAGGCTATAGTATTAAAAAATGTATGTAATCGCCTTGAAGTAAATCCATTTACAAAAAGCATATACGCGTTAAGTGCTCATCGGCTTTTTAGAATAACACCTATCGCAAATGAAATTAAACTCAATGGAGAATTTATTTTAGAAGATATAACATTTAAAAATAAAACAAGTTTCTATGTGGCCACGCCTAGAGGCTTAATTTATTTTAATAACGGTCAACAGTTCCTTTACAATGATTTAAATGTATTGCCTACAAATCGTTTTCACTCATGCTATTATGATACTGTTTTTAGTAACCTCTATTTAGGAAGTATTGATAAAGGATTATTGAAGCTTACTTTTAAAAATTTGAATACACTTTATAATGAAAGTAATATGAATGAATCATCCATCGCTTCCATTATTAAAACAAAATCTGGAACTATTTTATTTGCTCAAATAGTAAATAATATCGTTCAAATAGAGAACGGTAAAACAAAACTGTTTAAAAATATGCGTTTAAATATTTCGTCATTAGCTACTTATAACAATCTTGTTTACGTTGGTTCATGGGGAAAGGGATTAATTGTATTAGATGATACAACTGAAATAGCAAACATTAAATTTCCAAATCTATTAAGTAATCATGTGCATGCAGTTTTTAAAGATTCGAAAAATGCGATTTGGGTTGGAAATGAAAAAGGTGTTTCACGAGGAAACGATATTAATTCATTGCATCCATTTGCCAGTTCGAAAATAAAAAGTGAAATTACATGTATTTATGAATTAAAAAATGGAAGTATATGCTTGGGCGGAAACGATGGCATGTACATTATTCAAAATGACAAAATCTCACGCATTACAAGTCAGAATCCAAACGTCTTTTTTAAACGTATTCGAGCTTTTTATGAAGATGCTAAAGGAAAAATTTGGATCGGGTCTTATGGTGGTGGTTTGTATTGTTACGACCAAAAGCGATTAATAAGTATCAATGCGATTCGAAATGTAAAATTGCCAGATGACATTTTTACATTATGCAAAGACGATTTCGGTTATGTCTATATGTCTTCAAATAACGGATTATGGCGTGTGTCTGAAAAAAAATTGAATGACATTTTAGAGCAGAAAATTAACTTTTTAATCCCTTTTCATTATTCAAGAGTTAATGGTCTATTGAATAATGAATTTAATGGTGGTTTTCAAAATAATTTTCTTAAAAACGGCAATGAACTATATTTTCCTAGTGTTGAAGGGATTGTTATCGCGCATCCAGAACCTATAAAACTGAATTCACCCAAAGTTAAGATTGAAGAGATTTCCGCAAATGATTCTATTGTTGATACGGATATTAAAACCTTTCAGAGAAAGAAAAATTCAATAACCATTAAAGTAGCATGTTCTACTGCAGAGTCAAAGCATAATGTTTTCTATCAGTATAAATTACTAAAAAATGGTGCCGAAAATTGGTCTTTACCAACGAAAGAAAATATATTTAATTTTAGAATGTTACCGCCCGATGATTACACATTTGTTGTGCGAGCGATTGATGGCCAAAATATGGAATCTCCATTCGAAACAACTTTTAAATTCGAAATATTGCCGTATTTTTATGAAACACGTTGGTTTCAAATATTGGTTGTATTATCCTTTATCCTAATTACTTATTTTGTTATTAGCACCATCAAGAACAATCGTCTGCATAAAGAAACATTGAATAAAGAAATTGCTCAACTCGAATTAAATGAAATTCAAGCTCAAATGAATCCTCATTTTATATTTAATGCGATGAATAGTATTTCCTATTATTTAAAAGTAAACGAAAATAAATCGGCACAAGTTTATCTAAAACACCTTTCTAAGTTATTAAGAAAATTTTTGGATTATTCTAATACTGATTACATTGATATTGATAGTGAAGTGGAATTACTCACATCTTATGTTGAAATAGAACGCATGCGTTTTACAGATAAATTTATTTTCGAAGTTAATTTGCCAAACGATTTAAAAAATTGTTTATTTCCAACCTATATATTACAGCCTTTGATTGAAAATGCAATTAAACATGGCATTATTCCTTCTGAAGAAAGCCATAAGATTTGTTTGAGTTTTAAACAAGTGGAAAACGAATTGATTGTTACCGTTGATGATGACGGTATTGGAAGAGTTTTAGCGGCCAAGAATAAATCAAAAAATCATCAATCAAAGGGTATTAATTTAATTCAAAAAAAAATAGTCTTATTAAAAGAACGCTTTGATGTGGATGTCAGCTTTAAAATTATCGACAAAGAATCTGGCACATTAGTTATTATTAAATTTCCTTTTATAGCATGATACTAGCTTTAATTATTGAAGATGAAATAAATAGCCAAAACTATTTGAAACAATTAGTGGAAGAAAAATTTCCAGACATTTGTATTTTAGATTGTGCAAAATCAGTTGAAACCGCTGTTTTGGCGATCGAAAGCCACAAACCAGATTTGGTTTTTTTAGATGTTGAAATTATTGGAGGAACCGGCTTTGATGTCTTAGAAAAGGTAAACTATAAAAATTTCGAAGTTATTTTTATTACCGCTTACCATCAATTTTCGTTACAAGCCTTAAAAAAAGAAGCCGTTGATTACATTCTCAAACCAATAGATGACGAAGAATTTGTAGTTGGGGTTAATAAAGCGTTAAATCGCATTAATACTAAAAAAGAAATTGAAAAAACTGAAAAAGTAAAAATTGTTTCTTTAAGTACTACTCATTTAGTAAATCATCACGAAATATTGTATTTGCAAGCAGATGGTGTTTATACCATCCTTTTTACTAAAAATGGAAAGATTACTTCAACCAAAAATTTAGGAGAATATGAAACCGC
Organism: Bacteroidia bacterium; assembly: GCA_044340865.1. Classification (GTDB taxonomy): domain Bacteria; phylum Bacteroidota; class Bacteroidia; order B-17B0; family Aurantibacillaceae; genus UBA4416. Next base: position 28,235 of record JBIISW010000009.1, read on the forward strand.
ATTAGGAACTATTTTTTTTAGATGCCATCATTCATTCATTGTTAATTTAAAATTCATTGCAAAAGTTGAAAAAAGTAGAAGTGGAGAAATAACCTTAGTAAGTGGAGAAAAAATTCCTGTTTCGCAGCGTAAAATTTCTAACTTGAATAAGTTATTGAAACATGGAAACAGGGGTTGATTTTAGTTAGTGTAAATTTTAACAATTTTCAATTTCGTTCTTCTTAAATTTTCGCTGTATATAATTTTAATCTTTAAAAATTAATAATTAGTCGTTACATAAATACCGCTAATCTTATAATTAAAATCTAATTTGATTTTGTAGAATTACTGAATTTAGGTGTTATTTATCTATTTTTTAAGATTATTTTAATAAATATTACTCACTTATTAAATCAAACTACTCACCTATTAAACGCCTAATCCTTTTCATTTTATAAGTCGTTAATTTTGTGCCATCATACCAAATTGGTACAATATTGAACTTTTTTATTTAAAGTAATTATGAAAATAAAAGCATTGTTTTTTAGTCTTTTGATTTTTTCAAAAGTTGTAATGTCTCAAACAGGAACAGTTGGCTCGCCGTTTACTTCGCTTTATCAAGCTAGAACTGTAACTACGCCTGGAACCTATTATTTTAATTTAGGTGGCACTACGTTCAATACGCATGTAGCTGCTGATGGTTGGCTTTTAGTTGCTATTGATTTTGTGGGTGCTCCTGCTGCTGCATTGCCTCAAGTTAGTAGTCTTACAACAGCCACGCGCGCTATTCTAACGCCTTCTGTGTTAAGTAAGTTAAACGAAATTAAAAGAGTAAAAATTTCAACAAGTAATGGTACAACCAATGCTGTAACCACTAACACAACCATTATTAGCCGAGTAAAAAATAACCAAACACTTAATTCTGTAATTGCAGACAACGCTTTATTAGGAGCAGGTACCTGGGTTGGAACAGGTGCTGCTGGCTTAAATGGATTGCTTGGAGGTAATTCAACGGGACCTCTTGGATTACATGCACAAGTAATTCATGGTGTTAATAATGGTGCAATGTTGCATTGGCAGCCAGCAGGAGGCTACCGTTCTTCACCCGATTATTTTACCATTCCACCATCAGGTACTTCTTTCAATTTGTGGGTTCAGGCGGCAGATATGCCAGGCGGTATTAATGGGGAGATATGGTATAAAGCCAATGCCGATGTGACGGTTGCTACTGGTGTTTCATTATGGAAAGATCAAACCCATAATGCCATTAATTTAACACAAGCTACAACTACTAAGCAACCTGTTATAAATAGCACAGGTGCTTTGATGATTAACTTTAACCCAAGTATTGCTTTTGACGGAACGGATGATGTTATAAATACAGCAACAATAAGCCAATCATTAGTAATAGGTGGTGTTAATCCTAATTTCACTTCATCAAATTTTGTTGTTTACCGTTCTCCAAACACTTCAAATGGAATTCTATATAATCAATCAAATGGATCTGGCGGTATTTGGAATATTGGAATGAATAAAAATTCTGGAATAATTACTAATAGATCTATTGGAAGTATTCCTGTAACGGCAAATGATATCAAATTACAAAGTTTGATAGGAAATGCAAATACATCTGCAAGTATAAATGTTAACGGTAACGTTAGTTCTACAACTTTAGGATCATCCGTTGGTACTGCAGGTAATAGCCCTTTTTGGGTTGGAGCACAAGGAACAGGTGGTTTTTCTGCGTCACATATTGCAGAAATAATTGTTTATCCTAGTGATTTATCGACTACAGCTACAAACAAACAACGTATTGAAAGTTATTTAGGTTTAAAATATGGCATTTCTTTACCGTTTAATTATGTAGCCAGTGATAATAGTACCGTTTTTTGGAACACAACAACGGCGGCAAGCTACAGTAATAATATTGCAGGTATTGGTAAAGATAACATTTCTGGCTTAGAACAAAAACAAAGTCAAAGTCAAAATGCAGGCAATCAGGTTATTTTTGGTTTAGGAACTGTTGTTGCAAGTAATGCAGTTAACACCAATACCTTTACAGCTGACAAACAATTTATGGTTTGGGGTGATAATAATTTAACAAATGGAGCCATGTTTGTTGAAAGTGCAGACCCTAGCATTAATTACAAAATAAACAGAGTTTGGTTTGCACAAAATACCAACAGTTTTAATAAAGCAGTTCAGTTGTTAGTGCCAGCAACCTTATTTGGCGCAGCCTCCTCTGTTTCTAAAGTTATCATTAATAAATTAAATTCTTCATTTCCTAATGATGGCAGTAATATCATTGTTTCGCCAACTTCCACTACAACGGTTAATTCAGTCATATATTATGCCTTTAATTTAACAGCTTCTCAAGTATCGAGTAATTTTTATTTTACTTTAGCGAAAACATGTTCCCCAGTTGTTTCTATTGTTTCAACTCCAACAGCCATTTGTGGTGTGGGTTCAACAGCTACTATTTCAGCAACTGTGGGTAAAACTAACGGATTGATTTTTAATGGAACAACCACGAGTTTAAATACCCCAAATATTATTTCAACCCAAATGCCAGCAAATGATGTTACGGTTGAATTATGGTTTAAACCAACTACCGCAGGAGTTATTATGAATGAATTAGGCAATTCTGGATGGCAACAGACTCAAATAGAAGTATCTACAACCGGGGAAGTAAATGTTAGAGTTTATAATTTAGCACCAGTATCTTTGGGTACAGTGGCTTTTAACACATGGAATCACGTGGCATTGCGATATAGCACCGTTGGAACAAAGTTAGATGGCGTTTTAAATGGCGTGCCTTCTTCTGGCTCAACAATTGGTGCAAGAGATAGGAGTGGGGCAACTAACTATAAATTTGGACTAATTGGGTCAAATAACATGGGAACTAATACCATGTTCAATGGCGCTATGGATGAAATTCGTATTTGGAAAGTAGCACGAACAAATGCTGAAATTGCTTCAAATATGAATAAAGTCTTACCTGCAACTTCTGCAAATTTAGTGGCTTATTATCAATTTAACGAATTGTCAGGCACTACAACTGCAGATGCTACTGCAGCATTAAATACCGGTACCATAGTTAATACAGCTGGATTTTTAATTCCTTCAACGGCACCAGTAGGAAACTCATATTTATGGTCAACTTCGGCTACTACATCAAGCATAGTTGTTTCGCCTACAGTTACAACAACCTATTCATTACAAATTACGGATGCAGAAAATTGCCAAGGCACTCAAACCTTCAGTTTAAATGTATACGCACTACCTACTATTTCAGTGGCAGCTAATCCAACAGTTATCTGTGCAGGTAGCCCATCTACTTTAACGGCTAGTGGCGCATCAACGTATACTTGGACAAGTGGTCCAAGCACATCAACCAATACAGTAAACACAGCAGGAACCTATACCGTATTAGGAACAAATGGTAATGGTTGTGTAAATACGCAAACCGTTAGTCTATTAGCAAATGGAGTTCCAACTTTAGCAGTTAATAATGGATCCATTTGTTCAGGAGATTCTTATACAATTTCTCCAAGCGGCGCATCAAGTTATACATACTCTGGTGGTTCAGATATTGTTAGTCCTCTTATTACAACAACTTATACAGTGGTAGGTTCAAATACAGCAGGATGTGTAAGCTCTAAAACTTTATCTGTAGAAGTAAATAAAAAACCAAATACAGTAATTACAGGCACAAATACTATTTGTACAGGGAACTCAGCAACATTGTCTACTCAATTTTTAGGTTCGGCCATAGGTGGCGTTGTTACTTATTCGGCTGGCTATGCCATTCATACGTTTACGTCTAATGGTACATTTAGTGTAACGGGTAATTTACCGGTAGAATATTTAATTGTAGCTGGCGGCGGCGGCGGCGGTTACCGTCATGGCGCTGGTGGCGGCGGTGGCGGCTTGCTTACAGGTAGTTTGAGTGTAACAGCTGCATCATTTCCAATTATTATTGGTGCAGGCGGTGCAGGTGGTGCAGCCGCATTACCTGATGGGCGTAATGGTTCTAATAGTTCCGCACTTTCATATACTGCTATAGGCGGTGGTGGAGGTGGTTCTAATGATGGACCAACTCCTGGAAATGGAGGAAGTGGTGGCGGTGCGCCTCAAGGTAGAACGCCAGGTACAGCAGTGTCAGGACAAGGATTTAGCGGAGGTGCTGGCAGTGCAGCCAATTTTAATCATGGCGGCGGTGGCGGTGCAGGTGGTGTTGGCGTTTCTGGAACAAATACACAATCTGGTAATGGAGGCCCTGGTTTATTAAGTAACATCAGCGGTAGTGCAACATATTATGCTGGTGGCGGTGGCGGCGGTGATCATATACCTGCTTCTGCTCTTCAAGCACTCGGAGGTATCGGTGGTGGAGGTAAAGGAGGCGTGCCTAATTTAAATAACCCTGGAGAAAATGGCGCAGCCAATACTGGCGGTGGAGGCGGTGGAGCTTCAACCACATCTGGAGGTAATTCAAATGGAGGTAATGGCGGTTCAGGTATTGTCATCATACGTTATTTACTTTCAAATACAGGTAGTGAACCAAGCTCTTATGCTTGGTCAACGGGTGCAACAACGTCAAGCATTTCAGTTACACCAACTGTTACCACAACCTATTCTGTTGTTGCAACTTCAACAGCGGGATGTGTTGGCAATACCAGTGTATTTACTGTTTCTGTAAATGCCTTACCAGTAGTAACAGCAGCAGCTAATCCAACAACTATTTGTGGATCAGGTACATCAACCTTAACAGCAGGCGGCGCTTCAACTTATACATGGACAAGTGGACCAAGTACATCTACTAATACAACGACTTCAGCAGGAACCTTTACCGTAGCAGGTACAAATGGTAATGGTTGTGTTAATACGCAAACAGTTAGTTTAGTAATTAACGCCTTACCAACTTTAACGGTTAGCAATGGAACAATTTGTGTTGGAGGTTCATATACAATATCACCGAGTGGCGCTTCAACTTATGTTTACTCTGGCGGTTCATCAGTTGTTAGTCCAACTACATCAACTAATTATACCGTAACAGGCACGGATGCTAATAGTTGTGTAAATACAGCAACATTAAGTTTAACTGTGAATGCATTACCAGTTGTAACAGCTGTAGCCAATCCAACAGCAATTTGTGTAGGTGGTACATCAACGTTAACAGCAGGTGGCGCGTCAACTTATACATGGACAAGTGGTCCAACAACATCAACGAATACAGTAAGTACAGCAGGAACATATACAGTTACAGGCACAAATGGCAACGGATGCGTTAATACACAAACAGTAAGTTTAGTAGTTAATACATTACCAGTAGTAACAGCAGTAGCCAATCCAACAGCAATTTGTGCAGGAGGTACATCCACCTTCACAGCAGGTGGCGCTTCAACTTACACATGGACTAGTGGCCCTACAACATCAACGAATACAGCAAGCACAGCAGGAACTTATACTGTAACAGGTACAAATGGTAATGGTTGTGTTAATACACAAACCGTTAGTTTAGCTGTGAATAGTAATCCAACCTTAGCATTAGGTACTGTTAAAAATGTATCCTGCCTAGGAAGTTCAACAGGATCAATCAGTACAGTAGCATCAGGAGGTGCATCAGGATATAGTTATGCATGGACATCAGCAGTGAGTACAACAAACACAGCAACAGGATTATTGGCGGGTGTTTACACAACAACCGTAACCGATGCAAATGGCTGTAAAGCGACTTTAACTAACACCGTAGCAGCACCAAGCACAAGCTTAAGTGCATCAGTTGCTACAAGTACAGCAGGTTGTGGTTTAGCAAATGGAACAGCAACTGTAACAGCAACAGGAGGATGGAATACAGGTTATACCTACCAATGGCAATCAAGTGCAAGTACAACAACGTTAGGATCAGGCTATGTAGCAGGAACGTATACAACTAATGTAACCGATGCAAATGGTTGTTCAATTGTTAAAACATTTACAATATTAAATGCAACAACACCAACAGTAAATGTAGTATCAAGTAGTTCTGTAATATGTAGTGGACAAACAACAACATTGACACCAAGCGGAGCAGTAAGTTATACATTATCATTGCCAAGTACAACGTTTACAAGCAATGTAGCCGTATCGCCTATTACAACTACTGTTTATAACATCAGTGGAACCGATGCGAATAATTGTGTAAGTGGCATAAAATCAATTACGATAACAGTAAACGCAACACCAACAGTTGCTTTAAGCTTAAGCAGTGCAAGTATCTGCTTAGGTAATACAGCCACTGTAACCCCAAGTGGAGCAAATACTTACACATTAATAAATAGCGGCGCAAGCATTACAACAAACACAGTTGTAAGCCCAATAGCAACAACAATATACACAGTATCTGGGACAAGTACAGCAGGATGCGTTAGTACACCAACAGTAATCACCGTTGCAGTAAACAGCAATCCAACCTTAGCATTAGGTAGCATTAAAGATGTATCCTGCTTAGGAAGTTCAACAGGATCAATTAGCACAGTAGCATCAGGAGGTGCATCAGGATATAGTTATGCATGGACATCAGCAGTGAGTACAACAAACACAGCAACAGGATTATTAGCAGGTGTTTATACAACAACCGTAACCGATGCCAATGGCTGTAAAGCAACTTTAACTAACACCGTAGCAGCACCAAGCACAAGCCTAAGTGCATCAGTTGCTACAAGTACAGCAGGTTGTGGTTTAGCAAATGGAACAGCAACTGTAACAGCAACAGGTGGTTGGAATACAGGCTATACATACCAATGGCAATCAAGTGTTAGCACGACAACGTTAGGTTCTGGTTATGCAGCAGGAACGTATACGGCAAATGTAACCGATGCCAATGGATGTTCAATTGTTAAAACATTTACAATATCAAATCCAACAACACCAACAGTAAATGTAGTAGCAAGTAGTTCAGTCATTTGTAGTGGACAAACAACAACTTTAACCCCAAGTGGAGCAGTAAGTTATACATTAACACCACCAAGCACAACATTTACAAGTAATGTAGCGGTATCACCGATGACAACCACAGTTTATAACATCAGTGGAACCGACGCAAGTAATTGTATTAGTGGATTGAGTAGTGTAACTATTACTGTAAATACAACACCAACAGTTTCATTGAGCTCAAGCAGTGCAAGTATCTGTTTAGGAAACACAGCAACAGTAACACCAAGTGGAGCTAATACGTATACATTAATAAACA